>NZ_JAVRBQ020000027.1:0-119309 GCF_034531215.2 Nostoc sp. ChiSLP03a | reverse complement strand
AAACATCCATAACGGGGTAGATGAAAATTGGTTGTGCTTTTTTCATCTTCCGTTACGGGGTGCTTGTTATTACAGGCATCCTTTTATTTTTTCCACTAGCTGCTAAAAACACGATCGCTCTTTTTTAGTCTAAAGTCCAGTTATAAGGTGGCAAAAGAAAGCTAAACTCCGCTGAAAAATCCACTTTTCTTGAAGTAGGCAAAGTAGATATTGAGTAATTCGGTGTTTATAGTTGGATAAATAATATTGGTGTCAGCAAGTCCAGTCAATGTATTTTGGCAATCAAACGCAGGTAGCTGTACGTTCTTTAATAATTGTTCGTCTAACAATGGCAAAAAAGCATGTAAAGCATTTGGAATATTGTATTTCGCATTGTGTAGCAATTTAGCATACCACTCATGGTAAGAAACTTGCTCTAGCGAATAGCCCAAAGACCCAACTAACTCACACCAATTATGCCAAGACAGACAATCAGGAGAAATAAGGTGAAATGCCTTGCCGAAGGAGTCAGGGTTTTGAGAGAGGTGGACGATCGCTCTGCTACCATAATCAACTGGGGTCAGATCGAGGGGGAATTCCAAATCCGGCACCATACCTAGTTCGATACAGCCTTTTGTTAGGCTGCAAAAGAAGTCATCCACATTGGCGATTCCCGTTTGGCTGTGTCCAGAAATTGCACCAGGTCTGTAGATACATACAGGAAGTCCGCGATCGCGTGCTTGCATGACCAGCTTTTCTGCCACCCATTTACTTTGTAAATAACCCCCTTGCAACCCTTGAAATTCTGCCAATTCATCGGATTCTGGAATGGAGTTAGCGTTTGCATAAGCAGGAGCCGAAAAAATGCCCAGCGTCGAAACAAAATGCACGGGTTTGACTTTCGTTTGAGCGCCTAGACGCAAAATCGCCTGAGTTCCCAAAACATTGGCTGCTTTGAGTTTGGCGTAGGGATAAAGAAAATTGACCACAGCACCATTGTGATAGATGACATCAATTTCCTCGCTAAGTTGATGGAATTGTGACTCGTTCAGACCTAAGTTGGGTAACGCCAAATCACCAATGACTGGAACGATCCGGGAGCGAAACTGTTCTTGCCAAAATCCGTATGCTTGTAAATGGCTTTGGATACGTTGGATGCCCTGTTTTACATCCTGCGCTCGCACTAAGCAATAAATATTAGCTGTGGTCTGTTGCAGGAGTTCGTCTACTAAATACGTACCGAGAAAACCGGTTGCTCCAGTTAAGAAAATCGCCTGGGGTTGAGCGATAAACTTGAATGGTGTAGTTGGACGAATTGCCGGATCTAAGACAGCTTCTGCTGCCAAATCGATCGCTAAATTGGCAGCCATTCCTGTCTGAGCGATCGCTTCAATTACTTGAGCCACTCCCGCAATTGTTGGGACTTCTAATAATTGATGAATGGGTATAGTCACTTGGAAGCTTTCTCGCAACCGAGACAGCAGTTGCACTGCCAACAAAGAATTGCCTCCCAAGTCGAAGAAGTTATCGTAGATGCTGAGTGGGGATTTGTGAAGTAAATTTTGCCACAGGTCAGCTAAGTGTTTCTCGGTTTCGGTGCGGGGTGCAACAAATGTCTGATGCTGTTGTTGGTATTGAACTTGAGACTCCTCCATGTGCTGGAGAATCTGCTCTGGTGTATGCCAATCTGAAGCAATTTTTTGGAATAAGGTGGTGTAATTAGCGGATTGTTGGGGTATTGCCCGATCGCTTGGGGTTAAATTCCCTTCAGATGCCGAATGTATTGCTTCTTTGTCTAATCGTTCAGAAGCAATAGCGATCGCCCGACAAACATCTGCTGATAACTTATAGCAATAGCTTTCTGCTAAAGGTTCCTTGGCAATGGCTGTCAACTGTTCGAGAAAATCGCCAATAGGCTGGTTTTTGGAACTGGGTTTGTAAATAATATCGATCTGCTTGAGTCCGCGTGCCAGGGCAATTTTACCCAGGAAGTTGAGCATTTGATATTCAACTCCTCTGCCCAACACTCGACAACTGAGTAATAAAGTATCTACCACCAGGGCTGATGCTGTGGCCTGTACCATCATCATACCCACCAAACCATAATTACCAAAGCGGTCTTTTACATCCACAACATAGCAAGTATGAGTATCTAACAGGCAAAAGGTTTTGATTTCAGCCGACGTTCTGCGTAAGGTGGTGGTATTAAATTGATTTGTTCGCTGCGTTAGTTGAGCAACACGATCTACCTGGGAGGGCTGCATTTCCATAATATCCACTTGCAGATTGAGGCTATTGAGGAAATCTCGCAACGTGAGAGATTCGTTTGCCGCTTGCTGACGTTGGCGATTTTGCTGGTAAACAATCGTTCGCTGTCGATCCTCTACAGTGATCTTGAGACGATCGAATGCCCAGATATGAGCCAGGAATTCGGGAATTTCAGTAGCATTTGTGGGCAATTGCAGGGTTAAAACTTCTGGACAGTGATAGCGGACTTGTGCGCATTCGATGGGATTGTCATCAATAAAGATGAAGCTATCTAAACTCAGCCCTAGTTCTTGAGACAGCAATTTCAAGTTTTCTGATTTAGTTTGCCAATTAATTTGCCAAGCCGCCAAATGGTGACGCTTTAGCAGCATATCGGAGCGTTGGTCTAATACAGCAAAGACATCTGCTTGATTATTTTTGCTGCACAGACATAGCAACATCCCGCGATCGCACTGCTGAATCATAAATTCTTGCAATGCTTGATAGAATGAATCTATGACAATACCCTCAACTCCATCCTCACCACAAACACCTTGCCATAAGGTTTGATCGCAGTCTAAGACAATTACTTTATAAGGCGGTCTATGTAGGCAGTGAATTTTCCTCGCCAACATTGTTCCTAATGCTGTAAAAAATGCTGGCGTAAATGGAATATGTCCAATTTCATCGCTATAAGCATCATAGAAGTTAGTTACTGGGTAGCCTGTTGCTAACTCCTGATAATTAATAATATGCACTCCACTAATATCGGCAATTTCTGTTAATAACTTTGCTTCAATTTGTTGCAAAAATTTTTCCATTTTTGCATCAGCAATTATTGAATTACTTGGCAACAAACAAAGCAAATGGGGAATTTTACTTTGTTCGCAAGATTGACGTAACGCTATAACTAAATCCTGAGTATTGCGCTCAATAGCATTCTTTTGTTCGTTACTAGATAACTCTTGTAAATCCTGCGACTTAACCCAATCTTCTAACCGCACTAGAACAATATTGACTCCCGTTTCATTTTGCGATAACAGACTATCAGGAGTCAGCAGTTGTTGGAAAACCTGGTTATAGGGAGCAAAGGTAATTTCTGAAGGTAAATTGAGTTGCTGCATCCAAAAATTTAGAGAATCTGCAACCGAATCGGCGGTAAAAGTAGCTGCGATCGCTAACTTTTGCTTTTGATATCGGCTCCTAGCTAATCTGGCTTTTCTCTCCAGGTCTGTTGGTAGTTTCAATTCATTGAGGCGAATATCTTTTGATTCAACCCATTGTGCTAAAATTTGAAATAAAGCGTTACCAAAAGCGTCGATTGTTTCACTTTCAAATATGTCGGTGTTATATGCAATTCCTATTTGCAAATCCGCTCCAACTTCGTAAATATAAGTATATAAATCTAAATCAGTCGGTCCCCAAATTCCCTCATCAATCAATGAAAACGTCAGATTGGGTAAATTTGTCAAGTCGCTCGGTAGTTGGCTGTTGACATAGCTTAATCCGGTGCGAAATGTTTGAAAAAAGGGAGTATCTTGGGCAACCCGACTCGACCCCATGACTTCAACGACTTTACCAAAGGGGACATTTTGGTGAGCATAAGCAGATAACAACACCGATCGCACTCGGCTAAGTACTTCGGTAAAAGTGGGATTGCCAGACAAATCTGTACGCAGCAACAAAGGATAGCCAAAAAAACCAATCAAAGATTCCACTTGCGGATGAACTCGACCAGAAGCGGTAAAGCCAATTAAAATGTCTTCTTGCTGAGAACACAAATAAATCAAAGCCTTAAACGCTGCTACGAAAGTCATAAAGGAAGTAATTCCCATTTGTTCGTGACTTCGTTGTTTGATTGCAGCCCACAGAAGAGGATCGAGTTTAAAAAACTTTCGCCGGCCCTGGAAATTCTGGAGTGGCGGTCGGGGATGGTCAATGGGTAATTTTAATTCAAATGATGCCCCCTCTAGTTGCTGTTTCCAGTAAGCTAGTTCGCTTTTGAGGGCATCATTGTTGAGCCACTGGCGCTGCCATACGGCAAAATCTCGATATTGGATCGCAGGTTCTAGCAGTGGAGAAGGCTGTCCCTTGTAGAAATGACTGTAGACTGTCGCCAGTTCTCGAATCCATAAACCCATTGAGATCATATCGCTGATAATGTGATGAATGACGAGCAAGAGAATATGCTCGCGTGCATTTAAGCGAATGAGTTTAATCCGCCATAAAGGAGCGATCGCCAAATCAAAGGGAGTTTCGGCTGCTTCATCGGCAATTTGCCAGAAAGTTTTTAATTGTTCGGTTGCATCTAAATGCTCGAGATTTAAAACAGATAATTTAAACAGTTCTGGTGCAGTGATATTTTGCACGGGATTACCTTCCCATACCCCAAATGTTGTCCCAAAGACATCGTGGCGACGGAAAATTTCATTAAGACTTTTTTCTAGGCAGTTTAAATCTAAATCGCCATTCAGCCGCAAGGCTTGAGCAATATTATGAGCAGATTCTACAGCAGCTAACTGGGCCAAAATCCACAGGCGTTCCTGCTGGAAGGATACCGGCACGTTTTGCGTTTGTGAAAGCGGAACCAAAGGAATGGAAGCAGCGCCGATTTTGTTCTGATGTAGTAACCGGATTAGCTCTACTTTATTGTTAGCTAAAGCATTTCGGAGATCGGGAGTGATAACTCCTTTAGGTGCTTGAATGCGGAGTTGTTCTCCATCAACTAATAATTTCACTCCCCGGTCTGAAAGTTCGGCTAAAAGGGCATTTAGGTTCATAGGATTATTTCCTCTACATCCTCAGTGATTTCAGTTGCCGAATTTTCGTTTAGTCCCTGTAAAGCTAGTTGTTTCAATAGCAGGTCTGCTAGTTGGTTGATGCTGGAACCTTCAACAAACTTTTCTAAAGAAAGGTCAATTCCCAGTTCTGTGATGATGCGATTGCGGATTTCGATCGCCATCAAAGAATCTAGTCCGGCTTTGCTCAATGCTTGATTAGCATCCACTCGATCCACAGAACAACCCAACACTTTGGCAATCTTTTCTTTCAGATAAATGGTTAAAATCTGCAAGCGATCGCCAAAGTCATGAGTTTGCAATTGCTGCTGAATTTCCATCGGCGGTGGTGATGTCGATTGAGTAACCGCCAGTTGAGAAAACTCTGCCAAATATGCCGGACAATTCCCCGGTGAGAATTGCTGCATAAATGTCAGCCAATTGAGCGGCATCACACCTACTTGAGCAACCTCCCAAAAAAAGCTCTGCTCCAAAGCCTGTAAACCTTGGGATGGCGATATCATTTCCATTCCCTGATGTTGGAGTTGCTTACCGAACTGACGCTCGGCGGCTGCACCAATTTCAGCCCAAGCTCCCCAGTTAATACTCAATCCGGGTAATCCCAATTGATGACGATAATGTGCTAGAGCGTCTAAAAAGGCATTAGCAGCGCAGTGGTTAGCTTGACCGGCAGAACCTAAAACAGAAGCAGCCGAAGAAAACAAGATGAAGAAATCGAGCGGTAAGGTTTGGGTTAATGCGTGCAGATTCCAAGCACCTTGTACTTTCGGTGCCATGACTTGATGAAAGCGCTCCCAAGTTTGCTGGAGTAAAACTCCGTCATTCAAAACTCCGGCTGCATGGATAATGCCGCGTAGAGGCGGGTGGCTGCGGCCAATTTCTGCCAATACCTCCGCCACTTGTGACTGCACAGACACGTCAGCTTGCATTACCATCACCGATACACCTTGTGCCTGAAGCTGCTGAATCTGGCGATCGCTGTGTTCGCTTGTCCCTTTGCGTCCCATGAGAACTAAGTGCTTTGCCCCACGTTCTACTAACCAATGGGCAATTAGCAGTCCCAGTCCCCCTAATCCACCAGTAATTAAGTAGGTACTATCTGAATGGATGGGGATATCTGCTCGATTATGAGAGTTACGGTAAGGAACCAGTCTTGCCACCTGACGCATCCCATTACGGAATGCAATTTGGTTCTCTCGATCTGGTGATGTCAACTCTGCAAATAGTGCATCAAGAGGGTTTTGAGTTAGCCGATAATTTTCTTGGAGGTCTAAATCTATCAAGCGAAGCTGTAATTCTGGGTGTTCTTTGACGATCGCCTTCCCCATTCCCCATAGGGGCGATTGAACTAATCCAGCTTTATCGGCAACTGCTCCTTTAGTTATTACCCATAACTGAGGTGGCGTTATACCCATCTTTTTAACTAGCGCTTGCACCAAGTACAGAGTACTGCCACAGCCAATACGGGTTGCTGCTTGCAAATCTTCGACGGTTAAGGTTGGTGCAGTTTCTCCACTCTCTAGGCTCCACAAATGTACTGCCCCTGAGAGACGCGATCGCTTGCTAAGTATGTGCGAAACCAACCGCTGAAAATCTTCCGGTTTCTGAGGATTAATCCTGAACTCGAACTTGCTCAACAGTTCGTATTCCTGTCCGGGAAAAACTAGAGTACAGGTATCTCCTCGTTCTTGAAACCGTCGAGCAAGTTTCTGACTGATACCTTGACTATCTGCTAAAATTAGCCAGTTTTGTGGTATATGGCTCTCGCTTCCTTTTTGGGCAACGATCGCAGCCTGAGCCAGGGAACCGATGATTTTGTTTTTAGGTGCGATCGCCACCGCCGACGTAAATCCATTCGCTTGCAACACATCTTGCCACTCGGCACTACTTAAGAGCGGGTAATTCGGTCGCAACCAGCGATCGGCAAACAACCACCAACCTGGCGTCAAACCGAAGCTCAGATCCAGCCAACAATGGCGATCGGTGACTTCTAACATCACCATAATTCCGCCTGGTGCTAATAAGCTGTGGACGTGGGCCAATGTTTGTTGTAAATCTGGTGTCGCGTGCAGGACATTGGCTGCCAGAATCACATCGTATTGTTGCCCTTCCAAGCCTTGAGTCGCTGGATCTCGGCTGATATCTAAAGATTGATAGCGGACAAATGGGTAATCCCGAAACTTCTCCCGTGCTTTGGCTGCAAACAGCGGTGAAATGTCTGTGAAGGTGTATTCAGCTTGATAATTATTCAATTGCGGTAGAATGTAAGCGGTTGTGCTGCCAGTTCCCGCTCCAATTTCTAGCAAGCGGATCTTGCTTTTTTGTGGTACTCGCAGCAGTGCCGCGGAAACTGCCTTTTGCACCAATGTATTCATCACTCTAGCAGCGGGGGCATCTTGATACAGTTGCGTCAGCAGGGTAAAATCACCATTGGGAAATAGTAATTGTAGCGGGTCAAGTTTTCCCTGAAGTACCTCTGGTAAGCTGGCACCACAGCGTTCTACTAGGGCGATCTCAGTATCTCCGGTAGGGAATCGGGCTAACAATCGCTCTGGTTGCGGCGTTTGGCGATCGAGGGCGCTAATTACTTCCCAGTGATGTCTGCCGTTAGCACAATCAAGAGGTCTAAGCCACCCTGCTTCAGTCAAAATATCCAGAAACCGATGTAGCAGTTGGTGATACTGGCTAATCACCCCCAACTGTTCTGCTATTTCTGTAAAGGAAAACTGCAATCCGAGTTGAAAGTCCCATCCTAGTTGTTGTAAGGCACTGATTACATAAGACACACTGAGGGCTTCAAGTTGGGGTAAAAATTCCTCGTTTGATGAGGTTGTTGTTAAAAGTTCGGCCAATTGAGGAATCAGGTTTTGGCTGATGTCCTTGGGATTGAGCAAGTAATCCGGTGAGAGCGATCGCCCCATTCGGGCTTGAGGTCGCCACTCGATTTGATACAACCAATCTGGCGGAACTTGAGGAGAAACTGTCAATGTTCCCGAAGCGACCCTTTGAAGTTGCAGACCTTCAACAACCGCTATAATCTCACCATCATCTGCAACTAATTGTAAATCGCTAATGAGTGTTTTGTTACTGTTCTGGCTAGGATGTACTTTGGCAAAACTCCATAGTCGATTGCTGGGGCGATCGCAAACTTGCAATCGCTTGATGGCGATCGGCACATAAGCCTCTTTGCTACTATCTTGTGGGAATTTAGCTTGTAAAACCTGAAAACAAGCATCCAAGAATGCTGGATGAAACTGATAAATATCTGTTTCTAAAACGCATCTTTGGGGTAACTCAATTTCCCCTGTTACTACTTCTGAATTCAACCACAACTGTTTAACTCCCCGAAAACTCGCACCATAATCAACTCCTCGTTGAAGAAACTGTTGGTAATGTTCGTCTTGCTTATGAGAAGCTAGTTCCTTGGGGAAACAGTGCGTTGCAGAAAGTTCCAGCGATGGTTTGAGATTGGATGCAGTGACATTTCCAGAAACATGCAGCATCCAAGATGGTGAATCTTCCTCATCTAATTCACAACTAAAAATTTCAAAGGAATATCCTTGTTGCTCTGTTGGTTGAAGAATTAGCTGGAGCGTCTTAACTTCATTTTCTGATAGAATTAATGCCCGTTTATATAAGACATTTTCTAAAATTAAATTTTTGGATTTCAAAACCTTAGCTGCTGCCCCTAAAACCATCTCTAGATAGGCGGTTCCTGGCACGATTACTTTGCCGTAAACGCGATGGTCAGCTAAAAAAGCGGGGAAATTAGAACTGATTTGCGTCTGGAAACGAATCTCTTTCGAGTCTGCCAAGTGCAATCTAGAACCGAGCAGAGGATAAGAAGATTTGAGATTTGCAGAGGGAATTTGAAAATTTTTGTGGCTACTGTCTTTGTTTGGTTCAACCCAAAAACGCGATCGCTCAAAGGGATAATTCGGCAACGCCACGCGCCGATGCTCAGATCCTCGATGAAACTCATACCAATTCACCGATATTCCCTGCTCATACAACGCCGCTAAACTGGTCAACATCTGCTGCCAATCTGATTCTTGCGATTTGAGACTTGCCAGCCACAGATGTCCTGATTCTGGGATACACTGACGACCCATGCTTACTAAAATTGGGTGCGCGCCCACTTCCAAACAAGCCAAATTTCCTAACGCTGACAGGCTGACAATACTGTTAGCAAATTGCACTGGCTGCAACACATGCTGCACCCAATATTCAGGCGTGCTAATCTCCACTCCTGCCAATTGCCCTGTGATGTTAGAAATGAAGCGAATATTCGGGTTTGGTGTACAGTAGCTCACTTGCTGGGCAATCTGCCGAAACTCTGCCACCATTGGTTGCATCAACGGCGAATGAAAAGCATGGGAAACTTTCAGTGACTTGGTTTGCACTCCTCTGCCTTCTAAGATAGCCACAGCCGATGCGATCGCCCCAGCCGCACCAGAGATCGTGATTTGTCTTGGTGCGTTGATTGCAGCAATCGTTACCTCCGGCAATGAATCAATTACCGCACATACTTGTGCCAAATCAGTAAATACCGCTACCATTGCCCCTGTCTGCGGTAGTGCTTGCATCAATTTACCCCGTGCAGCAATGAGTTTCAATCCATCTTCCAGACTGAATACACCTGCAACAGTTGCGGCAACATATTCGCCCACACTATGACCCATCACAACACTAGGCTTGATACCCCAAGATTGCCATAGCTGGGACAATGCATATTCCAAAGCGAATAAGACAGGTTGGGTATAGCCCGTCTCATCCAGAAGATGAGGCGCTAAGTTTTTTTCCCTTTCCCCTTTCCCCTTTCCCCTTTCCCCTAATGGATACAGCACTTCTAGCAATGGTTGCTCTAATAATGAGTCCAGGATTTGGGCACAACGTTCTATGGCTTGCCGGAAAACAGGTTGGGTTTCGTAAAGTTCTCGTCCCATGCCGATATATTGCGAACCTTGTCCAGTGAATAGGAAAGCTACCCCTGAAGCCTGAAAGCAAGTGCGCGAATTTTCGGCAATAAATGTTGTGAGTTGATTTCTCAATTGTGCGGGTGAATCAGCAACCAAAGCCAGCCGATAATCAAAATGCGATCGCCCCACATTACTCGTATAACAAATATCCCTCAAACATACTTCTGAATGAGACTCCAAAAACCCCACATACCGCCGAGCTAATTCCCGTAACGCTGTCTCAGTTTTTGCCGAAACCGTCAACAGCGATTTTGGATTATTATCAGCATCATCCAATCTAAAATCTAAAATCGGCAATCTAAAATCGGAGGGCGTTTCCTCCAAAATCACATGGACATTCGTACCGCCAACACCCAAGGAAGTGACGCCAGCCCGCCGAGGCGTTTGGTCTGTTTGCCAGTCTGATAGAGTTGTATTTACATAAAATGGACTGTTAGCAAAATCAATCTTGGGATTGGGATGTTTAAAATTTAGGATAGGCGGTAGCAATCCGTGCTTGAGTGCCAAAACTGTTTTAATCAATCCTGCTATGCCTGAAGCTGTATCTAAATGTCCGATGTTAGTCTTTACAGAACCGATGGCGCAAAATTGTTGCTTCTGTGTTTTGCTACGAAATGCCTGGGTTAATGCTGCAATTTCAATCGGATCGCCGAGAGTCGTTCCGGTTCCGTGGGTTTCGATGTAAGTAATAGTTTCTGGATTGATATCTGCGATCGCTTGGGCTTGGGCAATCATTGCTGCCTGTCTCTGAACGCTGGGAGCCGTATAGCTGATTTTTTGGGAGCCATCGTTATTAATCGCAGAACCCTTAATCACGGCGTAAATATTATCTCCATCGGCGATCGCATCTGCCAATCGTTTCAACATCACAATGCCAACGCCATTGCCGCCAACGGTTCCTTGAGAGTTGGCATCAAATGCTCGACAGTGACCGTCGGGTGAAAGAATCATCCCTGGCTGATAGCGATAACCAGATTTTTGCGGTACGGCAATGGCAGCAGCGCCAGCCAGAGCCATATCGCATTCTCCCTGGATCAAACTCCGACACGCTTGATGCACTGCAACTAAGGAAGTCGAGCAAGCGGTTTGCACGTTGACGCTGGGCCCTTGCAAGTTGAATTTGTATGAAACCCGCGTGGGCAGAAAATCTGTACCATTGGCGATCGCTAGTTGCGAGTCATCAACGTGTTCTAGGCGATCGCGATTTGGGTAAAGATTGTGATTCCAGTAAGTTCGACCTGCATAAAGATTCATCCCCATGCCAGCATAAACCCCGATTAATCCTGTATAAGTAGCAGGGTCGTAACCAGCATTTTCGAGTGTTTCCCAAGCACACTCTAAAAACAGCCGATGCTGTGGGTCGAGGATTTGAGCTTCTTTGGGCGAGATATCGAAAAACGCGGCATCAAATAAATCTATGTCAGATAAGATACCACTAGCTTTTACATAATTGGCATCATTCAAAGATGAAGAATCGATTCCAGCTAACTCCAGTTCTTCATCGCTGAAGAATGAAATCGATTCCACGCCATTACAGCAATTTTGCCAGAATTCATCGAGTGTTTTGGCTCCTGGAAAACGCCCAGACATACCGATGATGGCAATTTCTAATTGCTGGGTATCTTTCATCTTACCCAAGTGATGGGATGGCGATAATTGCGATCGCTCCGGCAATGGCATTTGAGCTTGATTCAGAAACTCTGCTAGCGTCTGAATCGTTGGATATTGGAACAAGTCAATCAGTGACAGATGTTGCCCAAATTGTTTTTGTAAGCGATCGTGAACCCGAACCAAGGTGAGGGAACTGCCACCTAATTCAAAAAAGTTGCGATCGATACTCACCGAAGAAATGCCGAGTACGTCTTGCCATATTTGAGCTATCTGACGTTGAATATCAGTTTGCGGCAAAACGACTTGCCAAGGTTGGTTGTGCTTCTGATTGCTGCCAATAATTTTGGCAATGTCTATGGTACCCGTTTGTGTTAAGGGCATTTTTGCAAGCCGTACAATTTCACAATGGCTCGGAGTCCCAAAGCGATCGCTAACTCTCATTTGCTCCCAACCATCCAACCCTGCACCATCCACAGTGGTAATATAAGCGGTTAATTTCTCGACGTTATCGGCTTCTGTCTTCAGATATCGACGAATATGAGGATTACTGCCATCTAAACCGACAATCAACTGCGGTTGATGACGCGATAAACCTGCCAGTAAGGAACGCCAACCCTGTTCTTGAGTAATACTCTGATACCCCAAACGATGAGCTGCTTCCCGGCTGTGGATGGGGTTTCCTTCGCTCATACCAACATCATCCCACTGGCTCCAGTTAAAGCAGTAAGCATCAGGATGGTAATGGTATTGCTGATACTGACAACAACCATCTAAAAAACTGTTGGCAGCAGCATAGGCACTAAAGGTTGCTCCTCCAAACACACTATTTACAGAAGAAAAGCCGATGAAAAGCACATCTGGCTGATTCTGAATCAGTTGAAAAAGTGTCCAAGTGCCCTGAACTTTCGGACGTAGCATGGTACGAAAGCTTTCTAGTGTAGCCACAGCTATCCAGTGATTTTCCATCACCGTCCAGTGGTGTTTGAGATCGCCTTCACCTGCGAGATGAATAATTCCTGCCAGAGGTTGATTCCATCTCAACTCTGCCTCAGTGACAGCCTGTTGCAAGCAAGTTAAATCGCAGATATCAACAGATTTGTATAATAAATCACTACTTATCGCCAAGAGAGATTGATAATTTTTCAATCGCTTGGCGATCGCTGTATTCCGATCGAGATGCTGCGACCATTCTGTTTCTGGTGGCAAATTTGTTCTGCCAACAATCAGCAATCGCACACCAAATTGCTTAAGTAAATATTGGCAAACTGAAGCCCCAATTCCACCCAATCCGCCTGTTACCAGATAAGTCTGCCCTGCTTTAATTGGTATTTCCTGGGTTGGACTAGCAAGCATATCGACTTTGGCGAGTGACGAGATTAGCCGTTGACCTTGACGATAAGCAATTTCACTATCACCTTTGGTAACATTTAGTTCTCTTAAAATATAATTGGCATTTGTTTCCAGTGACCCAACTTCCAAGTCAAGGTGGCGACAGTGCAACCAAGATAGTTCTAAAGGAATTGTTTTCAGCAATCCGATAAGTGTGGATTTTTCATAAGCGATCGCATCATCGCTGCTAGTTAACTGGACGTTGTTAGAAATGACTTGTAACTGAATATCTATATCTAGTAGTTGGTGTTTTTCCTTGGCATTTGCTAAGGCTTGCACTAAAAATAGAATGCTATATAACCCTAAGTATTGGGCGCGTTCTAGTGACTCTAGGCTAGAAACTTGACCCGCAGACTCGTTATAAGTCCATAAATGCAAAATCTGAGTGGGAATATTCGATGCCAAAGACTCTAGTAACTGCCGATAGTGATCGGGATTTTCGGGATTGATGGTAAAGCGATCGCCTTGCTCAGATTTGATAAAATCTGTACCTGCTGTAACGCAGATATAAGATTGATGATTGCGTTCGAGTTCTGTACACAGGTAATTTCCTAAACCTAAATCATTGAGAAACACGAGGAATTTCTGAGTCGGAAGTTTAACTGGCTGCCGATGTTTGTGATTTAACTGCTTAACACACCAAATTCGGCGATAAAACCAGTCAGGGATTGTGTTGGCATTGCCACTCAGGATATCAAACTGACGGAGGATAAATTTAAATTCACCTGATTCAAAGCGTTTAACCAATTGCGATCGCTGGATCTTGCCAATGGGCGTTTTTGGAATCGCAGCTTTTTCAACTGGAATTACATAGCTGGGATTGATCCTACAACGTTGGACAACTTTTTGGCGAATGGTTTGCATCAACGTTGCAATTTCGATTTCATCCGCGCCATCTGTATGGAAAAAGATAGCTAGCTGTTCTGTAGTTTCTCCATCGCGGACTGCAACTGCGGCAGTGTAGGAAACAACTACACCTGCAATTTCTTCAACAACTGCTTCGATTTCATGACTATAGTAATTCAGTCCGTTGACGATAATAACGTCTTTCTCTCTGCCTGTAATTGTTAAACGTCCTTGTCGTAAGAAAGCTAAATCTCCCGTCTTCAACCAGCCATCTTCTGTAAAAACCTCTGAATTCAGTTCTGGTTGACCAAAATAACCTGATGTTACTGTCAATCCTTTTACTTGCAGCCTTCCGATGGCTTCTTCTTCAACGAGCTGGTCTTGAGCATCAACTATCCGCAGAGAAAATCCGGGAATCGGCGCTCCAACTTCTACGAATGCATCTTCATCTGTAGTTGATTCTCCAGAAAAGTTGTGAGAGTAAGTCACTCCCGAACAAGTTTCAGCCATTCCCCAAACGGGATGTATTGCCGTAGTCGGGAGTCCGTGCGCTGTCAGCAATTCGAGAAATCTTCTCGCAGTTTTGCCGACAATAGCTTCTGCTCCGTTCAAGATGTATCGCACTGATGATAAATCCCAATGCCCCTGAGAAAGTTCTGCTTCGGCTGCATTGATTAGCCCATACGCAAAATTCGGTGCAAAGGTGACACTCACGCGATAATCAGACATCCAATCAAGCCATTTCAGGGGTTGTTGCAACACCCAATCGGTGACGGCATGAATTTGTTGACAACCCACATACACATCCCGAATATGAAAATACACTAATCCGGCAACGTGATCGAGTGGCATCCAGTTTAAGGAAACATCTTTTTGGGTAAATCCGTTCATTTGGACACTCGCAGCCGATCGACAGATGAGACTGCGATGGCTTTGCATAACTGCTTTCGGCGTACCTGTACTGCCAGAAGTTAAAAATAGCACTGCCAAATCATCTGGGGCAGCAACATACCAGTTAGGATCGGGATGGTAAGATTGCAACTCATTGAGGGTAGCGATCGCCAAATTGTCAAGTGGCAAATCTGTCAGGGAACGTCTCAGTTCAGGTGCTAATCGATCGCTAGTCAGGACTAAGCTTGGTTCTAGTCTTTCCCAGATTTGAGCTAATTTATTAACGAAACCATCAGAGCGATCGTAACTTTGAGGAACGGATAAAGGAATTGGGATGAATCCGCCCAAAATACAGCCCCAGAAGGCAGGAATGAAATCTTGAGGTTGGTCAAATTGAAAGAGAATTCTATTTTGAGGTACGAGTCCTAATTTTCTTAAACCCGCCAAAATCCGTTGAGCTGCGTTTAATAAATTTTCGTAGGATTGGTTTTGGTGAGTATCATCGGGTTGGATGTAAGTAATTCCTTCTGAGCTTTGTAACGCTGCCCTTTGGAGTAGTTCCGTTAAGTTAGTGGTTGCGTCTGTTTCTAGTTGTAAAGGTTCGCCATGACTAATTGCTTTGGCTTTTGGCTGGGAAATCTGAGATTGTGAAGGCTGAAATTGTTGATTTACGCCATCGGATTTTAGTTTTTCTCCAGAATCCTCTAATTGAAAATTGAGTTTTGTTGCTTGTGGATTCCCTAGCAAATCCCAAACGTGTAATGGTGGCAGTTGTTTTGTCTGGTCTTGTACGATAACTGCGACTTGGTCGATCGAGGGGAGCGATCGCAAAGACGATTCCCAGCGATCGACCAAATCTATGTCAATCACGGCTAAATCAGTTAGACGGCGATCGTCAATCAGTCCCTCACTAGTAAGCGGCAATCTGGATAACCAAACGTAGGATTGAGGCAGGATAGTGTTTGGCAAATGAACCTGCAAATATGCATTTAGCTGTGCCAACGAACATTTTCCTGATGCAACTACGTAGGCTACTAACCACATATCTGCGGTTTCTGTTTCTCGGATTAATACCCGACACTCTTCAATTTCTGGATGGTTCAGGAGCGCAGTTTCCAGTGCTGCTTGGTCTGCTAAGGTTGCCTGAAAATCATTGAGGGTATTAATTTTCTCCAACATCTATAAGCTCCAAACTAACTTAGACACGTTTGCTGTTGCGGGATGTCTTTACTTCTACAAGCAACCCTATTAGTTGGTGGTTTGATATAACAGGCAACAGCTAATAGGCAACAGGCTTAAAAGTTTTTGGTGTCGGGGTTTGACGATCGGTTGATGTCCTAACCTATCTGGCAACTGCTATATATGCTTTTTTTGGCCGTTTTTGACATATTTGCTGTTTAAGGTCGCTACCTTGTGAATATTGAGAATACATGAAATTTTTTTGTAGTTACTAACTTCGTGACCATTTGTAACAAGTAACCTGAAAAGAGAATCTGGAAAAATTGGACTTAAAGGTTTGTAAATATTTGCTAGCAAGTTGTAGGAAGATTTTTGTCCAAAAATCATTCAGTTTTAAGTGCAACGGTGTCGAAAAACAAAACTATGTAAATAAAAATAAATTAACTTGTAACTCTTGTTGTATCTTGTTAAACTCATTGTTGTTTTTTTATAATTTATATTCCTACGAACTTACTTAACTAATTCCCAATCCGTCGTCACGATTTACAATTAAAATATTACAATTTTGGTTTTCGTCTTGTTGGTAAATAAACCGATCTACGCTCTTCAGAGCTAGATAAACTCCCAAACCGCCAATCTGTCGTTGCTGTAGCGACTTGTTCAAATCATTTGGAGTTAACTTCTGGGTAGGATTGAAGGGAACACCAGTATCTTTAATCGTAATGCTCAAGGAGCGATCGTCAAAATCGGCTTTTAAAATCAATATGCCTTGGCGATTTGCTGCCTGATAGCCGTAATTAATGATGTTTGTAGCGATTTCATCAACCGCCAAACGCAGTTTATAGGAGGTTTTTTTATTCAAACCTGCTACCATTGCTGCTGCCATCACATATTCTGCGATCGCCTTTAAAGAGTCCAGTGTTCCAGGCACAGTTAAAGGTTCCATATTTTACAGATTGGGGGTAAGTGAAAGGATGAAACTTTAGTCTGATGCCTTTCTCTGCACAATCAGCATTGTGATGTCATCATACTGAGGTGCGTTGCTGATATGAGCGAACAAATCAGTTGTAATGCTCTCTAGCAGGGGAGATGGCAAAAGTGCAGATCGATCTAGGAGCGATCGCAGTCGCTTTTCAGTAAAAAACTTACCGCTGGGACTACGTGCCTCAGTTACTCCATCGGTATAGCCAATTAAGATATCGCCTGGTTCCAACTGTACTTGTTGAATTTTAAATTTCATATTAGGCATCATCCCTACTGCTGGCCCGGTTGAGTTGAGACTGGCTTTGATACCAGTCTCACCGACAACAAACAGAGTTTCGTGTCCACCATTGATGTATGTAAGAATGCCAGTTGCTGGATCTAACACGCCAAAAAACAGCGTAGCAAACATACTCATCTGGGCGTGCTGCTGGGCGATATAGTTATTCGTGAGCGCTACTGCTTTCAGGGGGTTAATTTGGTATAAATTGGTTGCCATCTCTGACTCAAGCAAAATCGATAATTCCGCCTCATTGGCAATAATAGAGAGTCCGCCTAAACTAATTTGTCCCGAAAAAATACGGATTAAGCTTCGGAACAAAGCCATAAATAAGGCAGCGCCTACACCTTTGTCGGCGACATCAGCAATAACTAGCCCCAAGTAGTCGCCAGGTAGCATAAAAACGTCGTAGAAGTCGCCAGCAACTTGACGCGCAGGAGAGAAAAACGTGGCAATCTCTAAATTAGGTAGCTGTGGGATTTCGTTGGGTAGAAAATCTCTCTGGATTTGCCGCCCTTTTTCTAATTCGTAGTTGAGCGCTTTGGAATAAGTTTCAATTTTCCCATAGAGCTGGGCATTTTCTAAAACTATAGCGATTTGGTCAGCAGTGAGCTGCATCAGATGGGCAATTTCTGGGCTAAAGTGCCCCGGTTCTGGGTGTAGTAAGGTAAGAATACCTAACACCTCTTCATTCCTGAGAATGGGAACAGCTAATGCTGAACGTACAGTGTAAGGCTGATTGGGCAACTGCAACCAACGATCGTCGGTTTCAGTGTCTACAATCAACCCTATCTGACGCTGTCTGTATACCCAACCAGCAAGCCCCTGTGCTAAAACACAACCAATCAGGCGATCGCGTTCCTTCAGTGCTGTCTCCCTTTGCGTGAGGATACTATCGGTGACAGCACCCTGGCGATCGAGTAAAAACAGACTGCCTTTTTGGGCACCAGTAAGCTGACTACAAACATCTAACGTGTCTTGTAAAGTTGCTTTCAACATCTCTTCTTCGGGTGAAGCGCGGATGATTGTTGCTACTGAATGCTCCAGCAGCTTTTTTTGAGCTTGGAAAGCAGCTTTTTCTGTTTTTAATTCAGCTACCTCTCGCCGCAGGGCCTTCAGTTCCTCAATTAGCTGTTGATTCTCTGCTATGCCATTCTCTTCATAAGATCGTTGGATCATAAAATAGACCTGTCGCTTGATTATTGGGGTAAGATTCAGGACGGCGATGCTTCACTAAATTGAATGCATCTGCTAATTTAGATAGAAATTCCACAATTCTCCTGCGGTAACTATTAAGTTATTTTGATATAAAAGTCATCCCTTAAATAGTTGAGAATTTATAAAATTTGTGCATGAAGAGTGAAATCTTGGTATTGTTTAGAATACCAAGATTTTCTCGGAGAACACTAAGATTTTTTGGAGAACACCAAGATTTTTCGGAGAACACCAAGATTTATCAAACTGATGGCTTCATCAGTCTGATAAATCTTCGATACCTTCATTAGACCTCTTGCATAAATCAAAAATAAAAAAGAACCCCACCCCGCCAAAGCTACGCTTTGTCTCCCCTCCCGAAGAGCGGGGAGGGGTTGGGGGTGGAGTGTTAGAGACTTTTGCAACAGAAGAGGTCTATTTACTCGCAGATGTTGACTTTGCTTGTCAATTTGCCAGAGATTAGCGTTCTGAACAATTTCCAGGTTTTAGGAGTAGCCGTGCATGGAAAAACAACATACTAGTCAGACGCTAGTAGACGTATTGCGCTACAGAGCTATTGGGCAACCTCAGACGCTAGGCTATACCTTTTTGGTAGATGGTGAATCTGAGGGAAGTAAACTCACGTATGGAGCATTGGATAAACAGGCAAGGACGATCGCTACCTACTTGCAAACATTTACAAAGCCAGGCGATCGCGTACTCCTGCTCTACCCACCTGGTTTAGAATTTATTACTGCCTTTTTCGGCTGCTTATATGCTGGTACAATCGCGATTCCTGCCTATCCCCCTCGGCAAAATCAGTCGATCGCTAGGTTGGGTGCGATCGTTTCCGATGCCCAAGCAATTGCCATCCTGACAACAACAGCACTATTGGCAATCGTTAAGAACTACTTTGCAGACAATCCAGAACTAGCATCTCTAAAAGTCTTGGCCAGCGATGCAATTTCTGATGCAAACGCAGGCGAATGGCAAGCACCTAATATCAATGGAAATACTTTAGCGTTCCTGCAATACACCTCTGGTTCTACGGGAATGCCTAAAGGAGTGATGGTCAGCCACAGCAATCTGCTGCACAATTTAGCCTACATTGACCGAGGTTGGAATCACACACCCAATAGCGTGATGGTGACGTGGATTCCGTTCTTTCACGACATGGGGCTAATTTATGGAGTACTCCAACCTTTGTACTACGGCTTTCCTTGCTATATCATGGCGCCGGTGTCCTTTATTGGGCGTCCGATTCGCTGGCTGCAAGCTATTTCCCGCTATCAGGCAACCCATAGCAGCGCACCCAACTTTGCCTATGAACTATGCCTTCGGAAAATTACCGCAGAACAACGTGCTAGCCTAAATCTGAGTTCTTGGCAAGTTGCTTCCAATGGTGCCGAGCCAGTCAAAGCAGAAACACTCCAACGGTTTGCTAAAGCATTTGCTTCTTGTGGGTTTCAAGAAACAGCTTTTTGTCCAGCATACGGGCTAGCTGAGGCGACGCTGAAAGTGACTACTGTAGAGGCACAAACTCAGCCAATAACGATCGAGGTAGAGGCAACCGCACTGGCACAAAATCGGGTAATGCTGGCAACAGCAGAGGATTTTAAGACGCGGCTTTTAGTTGGATGTGGCAATAGCCAGCAGGGCGATACCCAAATTGCGATCGCTCATCCTGAATTATTGAGACGATGTTTACCAGATGAAGTCGGCGAGATTTGGGTAGCGGGAGCGAGTATCACCCAAGGCTATTGGCAGCGATATGAGGAAACAAAACATACATTTGCAGCTTATTTAGCAGATACAGGGGAAGGGCCGTTTCTCCGCACAGGAGATTTAGGCTTTTTACAAGACGGCGAACTATTTATAACCGGAAGACTCAAGGATTTAATTATTATTCGAGGACACAATCATTATCCTCAAGACATTGAACTCACAGTTACAAATAGTCATTCGGCTTTGGGAACGCAGGGAGTAGCCGCATTTACTATCGAGGTAGACGGTGAAGAACAACTCGTTGTGGCCTGTGAAGTCGAGCGAACTGCTGTGCGGAAGCTTGATGCAAGTAAGGTAATTGGCTGCATCCGACAAGCAGTCACAACACAGCACGAGTTAGAAGTTCATGCCGTCTTGCTGTTGAAGCCAGCCAGTATCCCCAAGACTTCCAGTGGGAAGATTCAGCGCTACGCCACCCGTGCAGGATTTTTGGCGGAGACTTTGGAAGTGGTGGGACTGTGGAGGAAGGCAGGGGAGCAGGGGAGCAGGGGAGCAGGGGGAGCAGGGGGAGCAGGGGAAGCAGGGGAGGCAGGGGGAGCAGAGGAGCAGGGGGAGTTGAGAAGTCGCAAGTCTGGAGAAAAGGGAGCGGCGGAAATTCAAGATTGGTTGGTAAATAAGATTGCTCAACGACAAAACATTGCACCCCAATCTATAGATCCGCGTGAATCGTTTGCTTATTACGGATTAGATTCTATTGCCGCAGTCAGCCTGTCGGCAGATTTAGAGGATTGGTTAGGTTGTCAGTTGTTGCCTACTTTGGCTTACGATTACCCAACGATCGCCACTCTATCAGCCTATCTCACAGAAACTTTATCCCAACGGCGAGAATCTCCAGAACCTAGATGCAATCTTAAATCTGTGGAGGCGATCGCGATTATTGGTCTTGATTGCCGCTTTCCCGGAGCTAATAACCCAGAAGCCTTTTGGCAATTACTACGAAATGGTAAAAGTGCCATCGACCAAATTCCCGTCAATCGTTGGGATTCTCATCTTTTCTATAACCCCATCCCCGCCCAACCAGGGAAAATGAGTACTCGTTGGGGTGGATTTATCAAGCAAGTTGACCAATTCGACCCCCAATTTTTTGGCATTTCTCCTCGTGAAGCCGAGCGGATGGACCCGCAGCAAAGGCTGTTACTAGAAGTGAGTTGGCAGGCTTTAGAAAATGCTGGATTAGCAAGCGATCGCTTGACAGGCAGCAACAGTGGTGTATTTATCGGCATCAGTACCAATGACTATGCTCGCTTCCAGTTCGATCGATTGTCTGATATTGATGTCTATGCCAGCACAGGCAACGCTCTGAGCATTGCTGCTAACCGCCTATCCTATCAGTTCGATTGGCACGGGCCCAGTTGGGCAGTCGATACTGCCTGTTCTTCATCTCTGGTTGCAGTTCACCAGGCTTGTCAGAGTTTACGGTTAGGGGAATGTGACTTGGCTTTGGCAGGTGGTGTGAATTTAATTCTCACCCCCCAAATGACAATCGCCCTCTCCCAAGCAAGATTCATGTCGGGGGATGGTCGCTGTAAAACCTTTGATGCAGATGCAGATGGTTATGTCCGGGGAGAAGGTTGTGGAATCGTAATGCTGAAGCGTTTAACTGATGCGATCGAAGATGGGGATAATATCTTGGCGCTGATTCGCGGCTCGGCAGTCAATCAGGATGGTCACAGCAATGGGCTGACTGCTCCTAGAGGAATTGCCCAACAAGGCGTTATCCATCAGGCGCTTGTGAATGCTGGAGTCGTACCCGCAGCCATTAGCTATGTGGAAGCTCATGGGACAGGTACAGCCTTGGGCGATCCGATTGAAGTTAATTCCTTGCAATCAGTGCTGATGTCAGGTCGTTCCCCAAACCAACCTTGTGCGATCGGTTCGGTGAAGACTAATATCGGTCATTTAGAATCAGCAGCCGGAATTGCAGGGTTAATTAAAGTTGTACTGGCTTTGCAACATCAAGAGATTCCCGGTACGCTTCATCTCCAGCAGTTAAATCCGAAGATTATCATCCAAGACACGCCTTTTTCAATTCCCCGCGAGACTCAGAAGTGGTCTGGTGTTGGCGAGCAACGTTTTGCAGGAGTAAGTTCCTTTGGCTTCGGCGGTACGAATGCCCATGTTGTTTTGGAGGAAGCACCCTCCGATTTGAGATTGCCGATTTTAGATTTTAGATTGGATGATGCTGATGACAATCCAAAATCCCTGTTGACGCTTTCCGCAAAAAGTGAGATAGCGTTACGGGAATTAGCTCGGCGGTATGTGGCGTTTTTGGAGTTTAATTCAGAAGTATCTCTAGGGGATATTTGTTATACGAGCAATGTCGGGCGATCGCATTTTCACCATCGACTAGCTCTGGTTGCAGAATCGTCTGAGGAATTTTGCGAGGAACTAGCAGCGTTCATTTATAATTCACCACCTTCTAGAACAGGCGATCGTTGTCAGGGAGTTGCTTTTCTGTTCACTGGCCAAGGTTCGCAATATATCGGTATGGGGCAGGAACTTTACAACACGCAACTTGTTTTTCGGCAAGCTATAGAACGCTGTGCTGAAATCTTACAGCCATACTTAAATCAACCTTTGTTAGAGGTTCTATATCCAAGTAGTGAGTTAGACAACCCAACTCAAGCCTCTATTAATGAAACTGCTTATACTCAACCTGCTTTATTTGCATTGGAATATGCATTGTCTCAGCTATGGCAGTCCTGGGGAATCAAACCGAGTGTGGTGATGGGACACAGTATCGGCGAGTATGTTGCTGCCTGTATAGCAGGAGTTTTTAGTCTAGAAGATGGACTAAAGTTGATTGCCGCACGAGGGAGATTGATGCAAGCATTACCGTCTGTGGGAGCAATGGTAGCGGTTTTTGCCCAGTCGCAAGAAGTATCGAGCATCATCGATGAGTATTCAGATTTGGCGATCGCCGCAATGAACGGCGCACATCTGATCGTCTCAGGTGGATCTGAATCTATGACATCGGCTGTGGCTAGGTTAGAAGCAAAGGGAATCAAGACAAAACCACTTGAGGTTTCCCATGCTTTTCATTCGCCGTTGATGCAACCGATGTTGGCGGAGTTTGAGCAAATTGTCCAGCAAGTAAACTACTGTCTGCCAAACCCCGATATTCGCTTTATTTCTAATCTCACAGGTCAACTGGCAAAAGCAGAGATCGCCACACCTGAATATTGGGTAAAACATGTGATGCAGCCAGTCCGGTTTGCTGATGGAATGGCAACTCTAGCAGAATTAGGAGCCTTAGCGTATTTGGAAGTAGGGCCGCAACCGATTTTATTGGGAATGGGTCGCCAGTGCTTACTGAGTAACGATTATGTCTGGCTTCCCAGCCTCAAAAAGGAATCAAATTCACAGCAGATGTTGTGTAGTTTGGCAACTTTGTACGAGTCTGGAATATCAGTCGATTGGGTAGGCTTCCATCATGGCTCTCAACATCGTCGGGTAGTGTTGCCCAATTATCCCTTTGAGCGATCGCGTTTCTGGATGGAAACTGCATCTAGTAGCGTGACTGCTAGAGAATCGCTCTGTTCGCCAGCAGAAATCAAGCGTTTGCTCGTGCCCCAGTTGGCTGAATTGACAGCCCAACTCAGTCTCAAACACTATGGGGAAGCTCTAAGTACTTTGGAATTACTGAGTATCCTTTACGTGGTGGCGGCATTCCGGCAGATGGGGTGGAATTTGCAGCTAGGCGATCGCTATTCTATCCCCCAACTTACCAAACTAGGAGTCATCGAGCAACATCAGAAACTCGCACTGCGCCTGTTGGAAATGCTGGTTGAAGAAGGAATTCTTCAGCGAATTGGTAATCAGTGGGAAGTAACTCGAATACTAGAGTTACCGACACCAGAAGCGCAACTGGATAATTTGCGATCGCAATATCCCCAAGCAAATGCAGAACTAACACTGCTAGAACGTTGTGGTTCGCACCTGGCTCAAGTACTCCAAGGTGAAACTCGCCCACTGGAGTTGCTATTTCCTCAAAGCGATTTGACAGCATTAACCCAGCTTTACCAGGATTCCCCTGGCGCAAAGGTGATGAACGCACTAGTCCAAAAGGCAATCTCAACCGCGATTTCTAGTGATACAGTCAGCATTTTGGAAATTGGAGCCGGAACCGGCGGAACAACTGCTTACCTTCTACCTCATCTCCCAGCAGATCGAACTGAATATGTGTTCACAGACTTAGGAACGTGGTTCACTGCCAAGGCTCAAGAGAAATTTCGGGATTACCCATTTATCCGCTATCAGTCCTTAGACATCGAACAAGACCCCCAATCTCAGGGATTTACTAACCATCAATACGACATCATTGTGGCAGCAAATGTCCTGCACGCAACTGAGGATTTACAGCAAACCTTACGTCATGTTCGCAGCCTGTTAGCACCAGGAGGATTGTTAGTGTTGCTGGAGGGAACAAGTCCCCGACGCTGGTTAGATTTGGTCTTTGGATTAACGCCAGGGTGGTGGAAATTCTCAGACTACGATCTGCGACCATTCTACCCTTTGTTAACAGTAACCGACTGGCTGGAATTATTGTCTGATTCTGGGTTTCAAGAGGCTGTGCATCTGGCACCTGATTGCGAGGCGATCGGCGATTCATTCCAACAGGTTGTCATCTTGGCTCAGAGCATCAGCACCGATAACCCAGTTAACCACAATCATCTTCCATCGCCCATTGCTACCACCATCAACACCCCACAATCAATATTTCTCCAATCGCTAATAGCCAAGCCTCTACGAGTGCGACAGGAGGAATTAATTACTCATGTCCGCTCACTAGTAGCCAAAGTTTTAGGCTTAAAGCAACCCCAGTCCATCGGTTTGCAGCAAGGATTCTTTGAATTAGGGATGGATTCATTAACTGCTACGGAGTTGAAAGACCAATTGCAAAATAGTTTAGGCTGTTCGCTTTCCCCAACTACACTATTTGATTATCCGACGGTGGCAGCGTTGGCGAATTATCTGGAAACGCAAGTGTTGTCGCTCTTAGAACCACAAGAATCAGCCTCTAACTCAGAGAGTTTAGAACAACAAGCCTCACTGCAAGAATCATTAGAAAAGAGAGTGAAATTGTCATCGCCCGACCAATCGCTTGACGAAATTGCAGATTTGCTGGCTGCAAAACTAGCATCAATCAGAGAGGGAAAACTGCTATGAGTCGTCCTTCCGAAACCAGAGATTATGGGCAATTGATGCAGAACGCATTACTGGAGCTATCAGCCTTACAAGCAAAGCTCGATACCCTCGAAGATGCTGCAACTGAACCGATTGCAGTCATCGGTATTGGTTGCCGTTTTCCTGGAGGAGTTAACTCTCCAGAGCAGTTATGGCTGTTGTGCAAAAATGGTGGTGATGCGATCGCCGAAGTCCCTAGCGATCGCTGGGATGTAGATGCTTACTACGATCCCGATTTAAGTAGTTATGACAAAACTAACACTCGTTGGGGTGGCTTTTTAGCAAGCATCAATCAATTCGATCCCGGCTTTTTCGGAATTTCCACGAGCGAAGCAGCTACCATTGACCCCCAACAACGACTCCTATTAGAAGTCAGTTGGGAGGCATTAGAAAACGCTGGATACGACCCCTTACAACTGGCTGGTTCTCAGACTGGCGTATTTGTGGGAATTGCCACTTGTGATTATTACAAAGCCATGACCGCAATTCCCACGAGAGCCGGCACCGGGATTGCCAACAGTATGGCGGCAAATCGCCTGTCTTACTTTTTGGATGTCCGAGGCCCTAGTGTGACAATTGACACTGCTTGTTCGTCGTCCCTGGTTGCCATTCATACCGCTTGCCAATGTCTGCGGCATCAAGAGTCAAATCTGGCATTGGTGGGCGGTGTGAATATTATGTTGTTACCGGAGGTGAATATTACCTTTTCCCAGGCTGGTATGATGTCATCTGATGGACGTTGCAAAAGCTTTGATGCTACAGCCGATGGCTACGTCCGAGGAGAAGGATGTGGGGTAGTTATCCTGAAGCGTTTTTCAGATGCAGTCAAAGATGGCGATCGCATTTTAGCCTTACTGCGGGGAACCGCCGTAAATCATAACGGCCGCAGCGTTGGCCTAACTGCGCCAAATGGGTTGGCTCAACAAGCAGTGATTCGGCAAGCATTGGCAAATGCGAAGGTGGCACCCCATGAAATTGACTATGTTGAGGCACATGGTACGGGTACTCCAATGGGGGATGCCATCGAGCTACAAGCAATCTTGGGGGTACTAGGACAGGGACGAAACCTCGACCAGCCCTGCGGACTAGGTTCTGTAAAAACTAATATTGGCAACCTAGAAGCTGCTGGTGGGATTGCCGCATTCATCAAAACTGTTCTCTGTTTGCAACACGGAGAAATTCCTCCTCATCCCCATTTCAAAACCATCAATCCCCATATTGACATCAAGTCAACACCATTCTTGATTCCTACAATCGATCGTCCGATAGATATCAAGCCTCGGTTTGCTGGCGTTAATTCTTTTGGTTTTGGCGGTACTAATGCTCATGTAGTACTGGAAGCAGCAGAGGAGGGCAGGGGAGCAGGGGAAGCAGGAGGGGCAGGGGAGCATATCAAATCGCTGTTGACGCTTTCGGCAAAAACTGAGACAGCGTTATGGGAACTTGCAAGTTGTTATGCAGATAGTTTAGAAAACTATGCTGCTCAATCGATTCCTGATATCTGTTTCACAACTAATATCGGTCGATCGCATTTTAATCATCGTCATGCCATCATTTCATCAGGCGATTTACCTCATTTAATCTCCCAACTGAGGACATTCGCCACGAGTAAACAGACGACAGGACAGCTACAGCCTCGCCCGAAGATTGCATTTCTGTTCGCTGGACAGGGTTCGCAATACGTTGGTATGGGATGGGAACTTTACAACAGCCAACCTATTTTCCGTGCTGCCTTAGACGATTGCGATCGCATCTTACGCTCTTATTTGGATCGGCCACTGCTGGAAGTATTGTATCCATTAGGGGAAAGGGAAAGAAACTCAACGCCTCATCTTCTAGATGAAACTGCCTACGCCCAACCTGCTCTATTTGCCTTAGAGTATGCCTTAGTGAAATTGTGGCAGTCATGGGGCATTGAACCCGATGCGGTGATGGGTCATAGCGTCGGAGAGTATGTAGCAGCTTGCGTGACAGGTGTATTTAGCTTGGAGGAAGGGCTGTACTTGAGTGCGGAACCGGGACGACTAATGGCAACGCAAGCTAGAGAAGGGCAAATGGTGGCGGTGTTTGCAGCTAAGGAGATTGTAGAAGAGGCGATCGCATCGTACCAGGATGCTGTTGCCATTGCTGCCTTTAACGGCCCTACGCAAACTGTGATTGCGGGCGATAGACAAGCGGTTGCAGCAGCGATCGCCCGTCTGGAATCGGATTTCATTATGACTCGCGAGTTGAATGTTGCCCACGCGTTTCACTCACCCTTAGTAGACCCCATCCAAAATGCCTTTGAGCAGACTTTGAGGAAAATGCAGTTTCATCCCCCTTGTCTACCCTTTATCTCTCATCATTCGGGAGAATTCGAGGCAGGGGTACTAGATGCTAACTACTGGCGCTCCCAACTGCGATCGCCCGTGCGTTTCGATCGAGGTATCCAGACTTTAGCAGAAGCAGGGTATAATATTTTCTTGGAAATTGGCCCAACAGATACCCTAGCAAGTATGGGTAAGCGCTGTCTACCTAAAAACACTGCTACTTGCTTGTCTTCTTTAAGACAAGGGCATGATGACTGGCGATCGCTGCTCGACACCTTAGCTACTTTATACGAGAAGGGTATAAACATTAATTGGTCAGAATTTCATCGAGATTCTCCCAGACAAAGAGTTGCCCTGCCCACTTATCCTTTCCAGCGCCAACGCTGTTGGATTGACAATGAATTTTAGATTTTAGATTTTAGATTTTAGATTTTTTGGTTCATGCCCCGCCCCGCTTCAATTTTAGATTTTAGATTAAAAATTCCTCAATCCCAAATCCCAAATCCAAAATCCAAAATTGATTGACTCTCTTTGAAAAACTTCCAAATAAAAAATACCCCACTGTTCCCAGTCAGTAATTAGCCAACATTCTATGCCTATAGGAATCGAGAAACTCAATCTGTACTCAGGGCAGTTCTATCTAGATATTGCCGATCTTGCCGAAGCGCGTGGTAAAAACTTCCAGCACATTGCCGATAGTTTAATGTGCAAAACGCGATCGGTTTATCCGGTCTATGAAGATGCGATTACTCTGGCGGTGAATGCAGCCAAACAACTCTTATCACCTCAAGACTTCCAAGACATTGAACTACTAATTGTGGGTACCGAATCTGCGGTTGATTGTGGCAAATCCCTGTCTACCTGGGTACATCGGTTTTGTAATTTGTCTCCTAATTGCCGTAACTTCGAGGTGAAACATGCTTGTTACGGTGGCACTGCGGCATTCAAAATGGCCGCTTCCTGGGTAGCTTCAGGGGCGAGACCTGGGAAAAAGGCATTGGTAATTAACACGGACTTCAGCAGCGTGACACTCAATACCGACCAGGAGTTTATCTGCGGAGGTGGTGCAGTAGCGATGCTCGTTAGCGCCAATCCCCAAATTCTCGAAATTGAACTGGATAAGGCGGGTTACTGGACAAAGGAGATTTCTGACTATCTGCGCCCCACTTTTAACACCGAAGTGATCAAAAGTGAAACGAGTCTTTACTCTTATTTAGATGCTTTGGAGGGAGCATTCAGTCACTACGAGCAAATCGTGGGTTCTGTAGACTATGATGCCGATTTCCAAAAACATATTTATCATGCACCCTTTCCAGCAATGACGTTTCAGGCACATCGCACCATACTCAACCGATTTGAGGCGGTAGGCAAAGCGGCTGCTAAGTTAAGTTTTCAATCAAAAGTTGCAGAGAGTATACATTTTGCTCAACAAATTGGTAGTTCCTATGGAGGTTCCAATTTTATTTGTTTGTTAAGTCTTTTGAATTATGCCAAGGATCTTAATCCGGGCGATCGCATTTCTTTGTTTGCTTATGGTGGTGGCTGCCAAGCAGAATTCTACAGCGCCACCATTGGAAAGGCTGCAACTGAAATTGTCCGATCGCTCAACATTGACGAACACCTCAATCAGCGACTTCGTTTATCCGTTGCAGATTATGAAGCTAGTGAATTGACCCGTGAAAAATATAGCGATCGCCGGGACTTTAACTTAGAAAACTATTTAGATGAACGCTATGAAAAACGCTATCGAGGTCAAGGTTTACTTGTGTTAAGCAATGTTGAAAATTACTATAGGCAATATAAATGGAGTTAATAGTAGAGGCCGTCCGATATAAAATCGATTCAGGAGTTGCCCAGATTGCCTTGGTGCAGCCCCAAACAGGTAATACACTCAATCCATCTTTAATTGATCGACTTAGTCAAGCATTACAAGCTGCGATCGCTGATTCATCTTGTCGGGCGATTGTGCTTCGGGCTGAGGGAACTGACTTCTGCAAAGGACTTGATTTGGAATGGATATTACAGCAGGGAGGAAGACCTCAAATAGAAATGTTTCAAGCCTTTATAAATTGTCTGCAACTGATTTGCCATTCTCACTTACCCGTAATCGCCTGTGTTGAAGGTAATGTTACAGGTGGAGGACTAGGCTTAGTTGCGGCTTGCGATCTCGTCATTGCCAACGAGAACGTAATATTTATGTTGCCAGAAGTCATCATTGGCATGATTCCGGCTCTGATTGCACCCTTCTTACTGCGTCGTCTGACCATAGCACAGCTCAATTATTTAACCCTCAGCAGTCGGGGAATTGACAGCCTAGAAGCCAAGGCATTTGGGTTAGTGGATGAAGTTGCAACTGAAGGCATGGCTACCACCTTGAACCGACAATTACAACGACTATTTCGTTCTTCTCCCGAAGCGATCGCTGCCAGTAAACAATATTTTGAACAACTCTATGGGTCAGATTTACAGCGACAAATTAATATTGCCCTGAATCAACTTGTTTCATGGTTAGCACAACCGGAGGTCTTAGAAGGAATTCAAAGTTTCACCGAGGGATTCTCGCCACCTTGGTTTCAAAAGTACAGGGGAAAAACCCATGTCTAAAGTTTTGCTCGCTAATCTAGAAGACGGTATCTTCCAACTGCAAATCGATGACCCTGAAAACGAAAATCGTTTGAGCGAAGAACTATGCGATGAATTAATGACAACCCTGACCGATCTAGCGACAGAACCGAGCCTGAAAGTCTTGATTTTGAGTGGGCGATCGGATGTCTTCTGCGCGGGAGCAAGTTTGGACACCATCAAACAAGTTGTGAGTGGCAATGCAGATGTCAAAGATTTATCACTGCCCAACCAACTACTCAGCTTTCCCGTACCAATTATTGCAGCTTTGCAGGGTCATGCTGTGGGAGGTGGCATAGCGTTAGCACTCTACTGCGATCTGGCGATCGCATCCGAAAACAGTCGGTACGGAGTTAATTTTACAGATTTGGGATTTACCCCCGGAATGGGTATCTTGTCTGTCTTACCTGCAATGGTTGGACATCACTTTGCTAGCGAGATGCTCCTCAGTGCCAAGCTCTACAAAGGCAAAGAACTCAAGGGACGAGGTTTATTTAACTACATAGTTCCAGCTGAGGAAGTTATGACTTTAGCCTTGGATATGGCACGGAGAATTGCCGAAAAACCCAGACATGTTTTGGAGATGGTAAAAGACACTTTGTCATTACCCCGGCGTCAAGCTCTCCAAGCAGCATTGTCCCGCGAACACCTAATGCACAAAATCTGTTTTGGCGTTCCAGGGACATTAGCACACATCGAAGCGGCTTATTTAGCCTAAATTTTGTTTTTTGATTTTCAATATAGGAGACAAGACATCATGGATCGAGAGCAAGTATTAAATGTCGTAATCAAACATATCAAGCTCAACATAGATGGACTGGAAAATGTTGAAATAGATCCACATAAAACCATCGGAGAATATGGAGCCAGCAGTCTTGACGGCGTAGAAATTGTTTCTGCTTGTATGCGAGAACTTAAAATAAAAATTCCCAGAACAGAAGTTTCTAGCTTTAAGACAATCAATGACCTGGTGGAACTGTTCGCCAAGTTTAAAGACGAAGCTTCTCAAGAAGTTAAAGTTACGCAATAAAAATTCTCCAGTCAATATTGTTTTAAGGTACAAGAAGCGATAAATCGCTGTCTCTACAACAACGATCGATCCTTCGTATAGACGGCGATAAATCGCGTCTTTGTAATCTATAACTTTCATCAAAAAACCTTAACCAGTGAGTTCGACGAGTGCTATTTTGACTTCTCCCCCAGCCCCTCTCTTACCAGGAGAGGAAAGCAAAAACTTTTCTTTTCTCGTTACTCTTCCCTCTCCTAAAAGGCGAGAGCGGCTGGGAGAAAGAAGTCTGTCGAACTCACGTTAACCAAACGGTATTGCAGTCCCCGTTCTTTTTCCAAAAGCAGGTGAAAATGGTTACTCAAACTGTCGAGTCCGATGTCCAAGATTCATTAATGGAATACTTGGAAGATCCGTTTTTAAATCACCTTTTTAAACAAATCAGAAAAGCTGAACAAATTAGAGGGATATCAGTTGATTTAACTCATGCGTGCAATCTTCGGTGTCAGGGATGCTATTTCTTTTTAGATGAATTGGATCAGTTCAAAGCACCCAAAGATGAAGCCGAATTTGATACATTTATTGCTCACGAAAAGAGCAGAGGAACAAATTTTATTACAGTGGTTGGGGGAGAACCCAGCCTGATGCTAGAGCGATTGCAGAAGCTTTACCAAAATTTTCGGTTAATGGTTGTTACCAACGCCCTGATCAAAATCCCTTATGAGGGATTTGAAACAATGCCGATCGCGATCTCTCTTTGGGGCGATCGTGAAACTGACAAGACACTCCGAGGAGGTGGTAAACTTGATGTTTTCAGCAAAGCTTTAAAAAACTACAAAGACGATCCGCGTGCTATTTGGCATTACACTACTACACCAGGTAACGCCCATGAAATCGCTAGCGTTGTCGAGCAGTGCGTAGCCAACGGTAATCGCGTCTTGTTTAACTTTTACAGCGATCGCATTGACTTAGGAGGAGTTTACGATCATAATCTGGGATTTGCAGATGTGCGACGTGAAATCGATAAAGCGATCGCCCGCTACCCTGACAAAATTTTAATGACTTCGTACATGAGCAGCGTGTTTACCACACAGCAACTTTACGATGAAACTTGGGGTTATGAAGTTTGCACCAGTCTCACTGTAGATCATGAAATTAATCAAAACCGGATTAAAAATGGTAAACGTTATAACCCCCATTATCGCGCTTACAATCCCGATCTGAAATCAACTCGGCGTTGTTGCACAGGTGATAATCAAGATTGCTCAACCTGTTACCAAACTTGGGCACAGGTTGGTTGGATCATGATCAATCTAGAACGACACCTCGCCTCCAAACAAGAATTTACTAACTGGCTGACTACGACATACCTGTTTTACCTGATGTGTCGCATGGTTGACTTTGAATCCGGCGTGCAACTTTTACCTGAAATTCATCAACGAATCAAGAGTGCTGAGTTTTGTTAGCGTCAGCAGGGCGTTTAGCCCGTGCTGAGTTTTGTTAGCGGATAACTAAGGTTTAGCCTGTGCTGAGTAAAAAACTGCCCGAAAGAATCAAAGCTAATACCTGTGTACATCAATATTGAGTAATTTTCCTTACTCAAGACTCAGCACAGAGTAAAGTAAATTGCTAGTAATTCAGGATCTATTCGTTTCTATATTGCTCGGTTTTTCGCAAAGGAAATAAATTGCTATGGCTACTCAAGTAATAGAAACCGAGGTACAAGATCCTTTAATGGAGTATTTAGAAGACCCCTTTCTGTATAACCTGTTCGCACAGATTAGAAAAGCGGGCGCTATTAAAGGAATCTCTGTAGACTTAACTCATCTATGTAATCTGCGGTGTGAGGGTTGTTGTTTTTTCACCGATGACTTAGATCAAAATGCAGCACCCAAAGACGATACTGAGTTTGAGGCTTTAATTGCACAAGAAAAAGCTAGAGGCACTAACTACATTACGGCAGTTGGGGGTGAGCCTACCTTAATGCTGGAGCGATTGCGAAAGCTGGCGCAAAATTTTTGGATGATTGTTGTCACAAACGGGATGATCAAAATTCCTTATGAGGGATTTGAAAATACAGCTATTAGTGTTTCGCTTTGGGGAGATAGCGAAACCGATAAAAAGCTGCGGGGAAAAGGCAAGTTAGATGTTTTCAGCAAGGCTCTCAAAAATTACAAAGACGACCGTCGAGCCTTTTGGTACTACACAACGACCGCTGGTAACGCCCATGAAATTGAACGGGTTGTTGAAAAATGTGTCGAAAACGGTAATTGCGTAATGTTTAACTTTTACGGGGATAAGGCAGGGTTAGGAGGTGTTTATGATAATCAACAAGGGTTTGCAGATGTGCGTCATGAAATCGACCGGATGATTGCCCGCTATCCCGATCGCATCTTGATGACCTCGTACATGAATCAAGTATTTACTACAGGGCAAATGTACGATGAAACCTGGGGCTATGATGTCTGTCCTTGCATTAGTGAAAATCGCCCAGAGAATGCAGCCCGATTCCAAAATGGTAAACCCTATAATCTTCACTTTCGCGCTTACAATCCTGATGGCAAATCAACCAGGACATGCTGCACCAGCGAACATCCCGATTGCTCAACCTGTTACCAAACTTGGTCGCAGATGGGCTGGATTATGCTGAATATGGAGCGGCACTTAGGTTCTAAGCAAGAATTTACCAACTGGCTGACGACAATGTACGTGTTTTACTTGGGTGCTAGAGCGATTGATTTTGAATCTGGCGTTCAGCTTTTGCCTGAAATTCATCGGCGAGTGAGTGGGATATGAATCAAGAACCGATCGCGATCGTTGGTATTGGTTGTCGCTTTCCTGGAGGTGTCCAAAGCCCAGCTAGCTTCTGGAACCTATTGCAAAATGGCAGGGATGCAATTACCGAAATACCTGGCGATCGCTGGAACGTTAACAAATTTTATCATCCCGATCCGGTGGAACCAGGTAAAATGTATAGCCGCTGGGGTGGGTTTCTCGACCAGATAGACCAGTTCGATGCCAAATTCTTTGGGATTTCCGGTGCGGAAGCGGCTCGGATTGACCCCCAACAACGACTCTTGTTAGAAACAACGTGGGAGGCGCTAGAGGATGCAGGACAAGTGCTGGAACATCTAGCTGGCAGCGATACCGGGGTTTTTATTGGGGTACTTAACCGGGATTACAATTACATTCAATTGGGGGAGCGCGATCGCGATGCGATTAATGCCCATACCATAGTTAGCTCAAACCTCAACTTGGTACCAAATCGCATTTCTTACTGCTTTGACTTCACAGGCCCCAGTCTACCGATTGACGCTGGCTGTGCCTCATCATTAATCGCCGTTCACTTTGCTTGCTCTAGTCTCTGGAATGGGGAATGTAGCCTTGCCCTAGCAGGTGGGGTCAATGTCATCTTCAAACCAGAAGTCAGCATCGCCATGAGTAAGGCATTTTTACTGTCTGCGGATGGTCGTTGCAAAACTTTTGATGCCGCAGCAGATGGTTTTGTTCGGGCTGAAGGGGTGGGGGTTGTTGTTCTAAAGCCGCTATCTCATGCCCTCGCTGACGGCGATCCGATTTATGCAACGATCCGCAGCAGTGCTGTCAATCAAAACGGTCGCGGCAGCAGTTTTACAGCCCCCGAAGCTTTAGCACAACAAACAGTCATGCAAAAAGCCTATCAGCGGGCAGGAATTCTCCCTCAGCAGGTGCAGTATGTAGAAACTCAAGGCTCCAGTTCGCCGATGGGGGATGAGATTGAAGCCAAAGCGATCGGGGCTGTCATCGGCAGCGATCGCGCTTTGGGCAATGAATGCGCCATCGGATCTGTGAAAACAAATATTGGACACATGGAAGCGGCAGCCGGCATTGGCGGACTGATTAAAGCAGCGCTAGCAGTTAGCCATCGTCAGATTCCAGCCAATCTGCATTTTCAAACCCCCAATCCCAAAATTCCTTGGGAGGAACTACGGTTGCGCGTGGCACAATCTCTGGAACCATTAATAAATAAGGATAATCAACCACCAATCGTCAGTGTAAATGGTTTTGGTCTGGGGGGCATGAATGTTCATGTGATTCTGCAAGGTGTAGAATCCTTGCCAATTGATACTGCGATCGCTAACCAACCACAACTGTTTTTAATGTCAGCTCGTAGTCCAGAGGCTTTGAAAGCCTTTGCTAAAGCTTATATTGAGTTTTTTACTGCTCAGGATAACCCGACAATTTCCTTGGCAGACATTTGCTACACAACTAGTTTGCGCCGTAGCCATCACTCCCACCGTTTGGCAATGGTGGTTGATTCTAAGAAACAACTCGCCGAGCATTTAATCGCTTTTCTCGCACAAGAAAGCCGCCCCTATATGTTTTCCGGCTATGTAGAGCAACAGGGGGAGCAGAGGGGCAGGGGAGCAGAGGGGCAGGGGAGAAGTCCTCAATTCAAAATTCTAAATTTTGCTACTGAACGCGCTCAGATATTGAATTCCTTAGCAGAGCGCTATACCCTAGAAGATTCCATTGATTGGAATGCTCTTTATCCTCATGGTGGTTGTTTTGTCCGTTTGCCGTCCTATCCGTGGCAACGACAGCGTTACTGGCACGAATCAGAAGCCTCACGGCAAGATAGATTAGGAGAATCTAATACAGCCCAAGCCTCTAGTGTGGTTGACTCTAAGATTGCCGAACAGATTGATATTATAAAGCAATGGTCAGTAGCGGTAAATAGCCAACGCACCGATTTATTAAGCACTTACATTCAAGCACAAATTGTTCAAACCTTAGAGTGTGAGTCTGTTCAAGTTGATGTCCAAAAGCCACTTAATAGTATGGGCATCGATTCTCTGATGGCTGTGAGTCTGAGAAATCACATTGTCACCAATTTAAAGATTGAACTGCCAATCGAACAGTTTATTGCTAGTCCTAGCATTGCGGAATTAGCTCAAGCTTGCCACGAACAATTAATTTTGAAAAATTTGATACCAACTATTCAGATTGCTAATTTTGTTGAAGAAATGGAGGAGTTAACACTTTAGCCTCAGTTCGGTATTGAGACGAGTACAAGCAAAAGCAGATCGGGTTTTGGAGAGGGCTGAATATGGTATTCAATGAATTGTTAACATCTAGTTTGTCAGTCAAAAATTTAGTAGAACTGACGCGTTATCGCGCCGAACAACAGCCCGATCGCCTCGCCTACACCTTTTTGGTGGATGGAGAAAAGGAAGTAATTAGTCTCACATATCGAGAACTCGATCTATCGGCACGAGCGATCGCGGCGCAACTGCAAACTGTCAGTGCCAAGCACGAACGTGTCCTGCTTCTCTACCCGCCTGGTCTTGATTTCATTACCGCCTTCTTTGGCTGCTTATATGCTGGTACGATCGCCGTTCCTGCTTATCCACCTCGACAAAATCAGTCGATCTCTAGGCTGATGGCAATTATGGCAGATGCCCAGGCTAGTATTGCCCTGACTACAACCTCCCTGCTCACAACCATCGCTACTCAATTTAACCACCATCCAGACCTGACCACAAAACAGATTTTAACTACCGACACCATCACTAATCAGCAAGCAGAGTTATGGCGCGAACCCGTACTCGATCCAAACGCGATCGCATTTCTGCAATACACCTCTGGCTCAACCGGGACACCCAAGGGGGTTATGGTCAGTCATGGCAACTTACTGCACAATTTAGAACTGATTCATCAGTTTTTCCAAACCACTGGCAACGAATTAGGCGTATCCTGGCTGCCCCCTTATCATGATATGGGCTTAATCGGCGGCATCCTCCAACCCCTCTATGTCGGTTCCTCAATAATTTTGATGTCGCCTGTTGCGTTTTTGCAGAAGCCATACCGTTGGTTAGAAGCAATTTCTCGCTATCAAGCGACGATTAGCGGCGGGCCGAATTTCGCCTATGATTTGTGCGTGCAGAAGATTCAGCCAGAACAATTAGTGGATCTTGACTTGAGCAGTTGGAAAGTTGCTTTCAATGGTGCCGAACCAGTTCGTGCCCAGACCCTAGAGCGATTTGCTACCAAGTTTCAGCCTTACGGCTTTCGCCCTGAAGCTTTTTATCCTTGCTATGGGATGGCTGAAGCCACATTGTTGATTTCCGGGGGGGTAAAAGAGTGCTACCCAACAGTGTGTAATGTAGAAAGTGCTGCTCTCGAACAAAACCAAGTTGTGCTGTGTGCAGAGCAACAGCAGCATAGTATCAAGACTGTTGGGCAAGGTATGACAGGGTTAAGTCAAACAATTGCGATCGCCAATCCGCAATCTTTCCAGAGATGTCCAGATGGTACAGTCGGAGAAATTTGGGTTACAGGAGCGAGTATTGCTCAAGGATACTGGCAGAAACCCCAAGAAACGCAAGAAACATTCTATGCCTGTTTAGACGATACAGGCGGGGGTTCGTTTCTGCGAACGGGCGACCTGGGATTTCTGCATAATGGTGAATTATTTGTTACCGGGCGACTCAAGGATTTAATTGTGATTCGAGGTCGCAATTACTATCCTCAAGACATTGAACTGACGGTGCAGGAAAGTTATTCGGCTCTCCGACAAGGCTGTGGAGCAGTGTTTGCCATTGAGGTAGAAGGGGAAGAAAGAATCGTCGTTGCTCAAGAAATAGAGCGCACCTACTTAAGAAAGCTCAATGCAGATGAAGCGATCGCGGCAATTCGCCAAGCTGTGTCACAGGTTCATGAGTTATCAGTTTATGCAGTGTTGCTGCTCAAGACTGCCAGCATTCCCAAAACATCGAGTGGTAAGATTTCCCGTACTGCTTGCCGCAATGGATTTCAAACAGGTAGTTTAGACATGATTGCTGCTGACATCTTGCCCCAATGGGATGGCACAGGTAGCGAATATAAACTCACAGCAGCAGAACTGTTAGCGATCGCTCCCACACAAAGACAGCAGCACTTAGAGTCTTACATTCAAGCAAAACTAGCCAAAGGACTGAAAGTTGACTTGGCAAAACTCCATCCCCAACAACCCTTGCATCAGCTAGGCCTCGATTCCTTGACTGCGATCGAGATTAAACATCAAATCGAAGTCGATTTAGAAGTCAATGTTCCTGTGGTCAAGTTTCTAGAAGGTGTGACGATCGCCAATCTCGCTGCTCAAATTCTCAGACAATTGACTGGAGTAAATTCTCAGCAGCAAGGCGAAAAGCTACCCTTCTTCTGCATTCATCCGGTGATGGGTGTCGCTTCTGTTTATTCCGACCTGGCAGAGTTATTGGGTCAAGAACAACCTTTCTATGGGCTACAATCTGCGGGGATTACTGGCGAAGGCAAATCAAAAGATTGTATAGAAGACATTGCTGCTGAATATATCCACGGTATCCAACAGGTGCAGCCAGAAGGCCCCTATTGTTTAGGAGGTTGGTCTTTTGGGGCGCTGGTGGCATTTGAAATGGCCCAACAGCTACAGCAAGCAGGACAGACCATTGTCCTACTGGCACTGATTGATACTCCCGCCTTTTGCGACAATCGCACTCAGAATTTCTTCCAGATGGCTAAATTTCTACTGAATTCCGTGCTTCGCAATCTTGGTCCTTATCTGGATGAAACAGTAGACCATTTTCTGACTGCTGTCGAAGAACGACAACTCACCCAACAAATTGAAACTAAGACCTCGAAGCCATTGCATTTTTTAGTTGAGCCAGGAAGTATAGCTAAGGTTGTCGCCCACCAGTCCAGGCTGAGTAAGCTTTTCCAACCAGCTGCGCGACGGCTATTTCAAGTCATGCAAGCTAACAACTCAGCCCTCCTCAAATACAAGCCACAGCCTTATCCAGGTAAAGTTACTCTCTTTCGGACGAGCAAACAAACTGGAAAAAATCCCCAAGATGCAACCCTTGGCTGGGGCGATCTAGCGATCGGCGGAGTTGAGATTCATCAAATTCCGGGAAACCATCTGAATTTAGTTCTCCCACCCCATGTAGAGGTACTTGCCGAAAAGCTAAAAGCTTGTCTCGATCGCGCGCAGATTCAAAAGATGGAGGTGTTGTAGATTTTCCCTTTTCTAAGAGGCTTGTATTAGCTTGATAATACTATCAGGAGATTTATAAAAATAAATAATAACCAAAATGTTCGCTTTGATTACTGATAGTTATAAAACAGCACTAACTGATATTATCCTATCAAGTCTCCATCTATATTCAGAGGATAAAAAATCAAGCAAATAACTAGAACGGCTTCAAAAAACCAAACTATGTAAAGAAAAATAAAATAGGCTGAAATCCTTTTACCTTCTGCCCGATTCCACTAATCAATATTCACACCGACCTACTTCTTATGAGTATACCTTTAAAGCTTCGCAGTGGTTTTAGCTTTGATGAAGCAATTTTAATGGCTAAGTTCTCCAAACGAAGTTATGAAATATTTCAAGTCGGAGGAGGCTCTGTTGAGGATGCCGAAGTCCAAGATATTTATAACTCTCTGTATAAGAATGAGGGCTGGAAATTAGTTCATAGCTTGCATAATAATGAAACTAATATTCGAGGTTTCATTTTTAAACGAGAAGGAAGTAATCAATTTGCGGTGATTTTTCGAGGCTCGATTGTTACCGATCGCGGTCAAATTGAATTAACGGATATTTTGACCGATCTCAATTGGTCATTAATTAACTATGGTTCTCTACCAGATACGCGAGTCAAAGTTGCACGGGGATTTTTTGAAGGATTTGAAGCCGTCAAAGATGAACTTGCTGTTTTTTTCCAGGTTCTCTTAGGTCAAATTAATGCTCAAGATTTTGAGATATTTCAAACCTTGAATTCTGGCAAACAAATTGCTATTGCCCATGCCATTGCTGCGGCTGGAGGAATCCGATTCGGACTGGCCTTTGAGCGCCGATTAAAAAAACTAATTTCGGAAGTTTTCTCTTATGATGCGATCGGCAACCTGAATCGAGCCTGGAGTTTTGCCCGCGATGAACTATTGAACTTTGAAGATATCTCTAGAGAAATGAGTCAGTTATCGAATAGTCGCAGGGCTGGCACTAGCTTAAATTATATATCTAAGATACCTAAAAATACCAGCCGCCTTGAGGTTTTCGTGGGCGGTCATAGTTTGGGCGGTGGTTTAGCTCAACTCGGCGCTCTGTTCTTAAAACGCCGTTTTAGTTCTTTAGGAGAGTCAGCTTTACGAGTCAAAGTATACACCTTTGGATCTGTGAAAGTTGGCAATCGGCATTTTGCCAATTACTACAACGAACAATTAGGAGAAGGATTTAGTTACCGCGTCGAAAATCAACTGGATCTGTTTACTCGAGTACCTTTTAGCCTTCCTTTCCCTTTAAGTATGGTTGCTGGCAATGGCTTGAGATTGGGGGAACTTTACTTAGGTAATTACGAACATGTGGGAGAAGTTCATCACGTAATCGGACTGGGAAATCACGGTGTCTCTCTGAATTTTGGGGGAGCGGCAGAATTTATGGGAGGTGTTCCTTTCCCTCACAGCTTCGATACCTACATTCAATTGCTAGAAGAAGATAAAAAACGGTGGCATCAGTTGTGGCAACCGATTAGAGGAATTCTCAGCATCTTTTTACAAGAAATGCTCCAAGAACAAGAAGCTGGAATTGTGATGACCACCGAAGAACAAATACGGGGAGTTCAAGAACAGACATCTGAAGAAATTCGGAATCTCAAGCAATCTCTAGACGAACTTAAAAGCGAAATTCAGCGATCGGGGCTGAACTTGAAGAACGAATAAGAACTGGTAACTTTCACTACTTATGATCGAGACAATTTTAGATGCAAGGATGCAAGGATTAAACTCAAAATCTGAAATCTAAAAAAGGTTTCAAGCCTCTCCATTTATGGAGAATATTTCAAAAAATCATCATTGAAGCCTCTTCTTTAAAAAAGAGGTTAATCCAAAAGACGCTCCTACGTCGCTAACGCTACGCTATCGTAAATCCAAAATCCAAAATCGACGTGACCCCTACTGTTACTGCTCGCAATTTTAGTATCTTTGCTGGTCTACTTGCCTTAAGTATCGGGGCTGGATACGTTTTCCTGTCTAAAGTATCTAGCCCGTCACCCGCCAACAACGCCTCGTCATCTTCGTTATCGTTGCCCGCTGAAAAAACAAAAGTCCTGGCATTGGGGCGGTTGGAACCAGAAGGGGAGATTACCAAAGTTGCAGTTCCAGTGGGGGCGCAGATTGATAAATTAAAAGTTTCTGAGGGTGATTGGGTTAAAGCCGGACAAGTTTTGGCTTATCTCAAAAGTCACCAAGAAATGCTGGCTAAACGAAATTTGGTTGCTAGCCAGTTAGAGGAGGTGCAAAAACAGATACAAACAGATAGCTCCCTCAATAAAATTGAGATTGGTCAAGCACAAGCACAGATTAGTCAGATTTCTACTCCTCGTTTGCAAGAAATTAGCTCTCAACAGGCTGCTGTTCGCCGATCGCAAGCAGAGTTGGATCAAGCAATTATCATACGCGATCGCTATGCAAAACTTTATGCTGAAGGTGCAGTTCCTAAAGAAGATTATGAGATTAGGAAGTTACTGGTTGTACAAACCCAGGAGAATTTAAGTCAAGCCAGAGCCAAGTTAGATCAATTAACCACGACCCGCACAGAAGATATCAAAGTAGCTCAAGAGAACCTCAAACGCTCAGAGATGAATTTAAAGCGAGTCGCTAGCCATAGTGGGTTGATTTCAGCCATCCAAAATTTAAAACTGGCCCAGGCACAGTTAGAGCAAACTATTATCCGTGCGCCCAAAAACGGCCAAGTCCTGAAGATTTACACTCAGGCTGGGGAAGTGATTTCCGATCGCGGGCTTCTGGCTCTGGGCAACACACGTAATATGTATGTAGTGGCAGAGGTTTTTGAAACAGACGTTAAGTTGATTAAAGTCGGACAGCGAGCAACTATTACCAGTCCGGTTTTTGAAGAAAAAATGACTGGCACTGTCGCCAAAATTGGTCAACTGGTGTTCAAAAACGACATTATTGGGGACGATCCGACAGCAAAATCAGATGTCCGAGTGGTAGAAGTGAAAATCCGCTTAGATCGAAGCAAACTTGTCTCCGATCTCAGTAATCTGCAAGTAGATACCGAGATTGATTTAAATTAATTCGCTAAAGGTTTTTCAAAAGGGAACAGGGAATGGGGAATGGGGAATGGGGAATGGGGAATGGGGAACAGGGAATAGGGAATAGGGAACAGGGAATAGGAGGCAAGGAAAAATATAGTGACTAAACGTCAGCACCGCAAACACTGGAAAGGGCCCCCGTTGGCATGGCGCAACTTAATGCAGAGTAAAGCTCGCTTAAGCGTGGGAGTTTCAGCCATCAGCTTTGCGGTTTCCTTAATATTTATGCAACTTGGACTCTTTGGCGGAGTGATGAAGGGAGCGACGCTCCTCTATGACAGCCTCGATTTTGACATTGTATTGATTTCATCCAAGTCGCCAGAGTCTACCAATGTTCCACCCTTTCCCCGACGTTATTTGTATCAGGCGGGAGGGATGAATGGCGTTGCTGCTGCTAGACCGCTATACCTGTCATTTGGCTCGTGGCGCAATGTAGAAACGACGCGAATACGAGCGCTTTTGGTTTTGGGGTTTAATTATCGAGATCCTGTGTTGCGCGTGCCAGAAATTTATCCGTATTTACAAGACCTGCAACGCCAAGATACCTTGCTAATGAATCGCTTTTCACGCTCCGAATTTGGCCCGAGAGAAGTAGGTCTGAAAACTGAACTGAGCAGGCGACAAGTTGAGATTGTGGGGTTGTTTAGCTTAAATAACACTATCCGTGCTGATGGCACTGTGATTGTTAGCGATGGAAATTTTATTCGTCTCAATCCGGGGCGATCGCTAAATGATGTGAGTCTGGGGCTGCTGAAAGTTGAGCCGGGTGTAAACGTTGATCAAGTCGTACAACGCTTACGCCAAATCATGCCAGCAACGATTAAGGTGTTCGATCGCCAGGAAGCCATGGCCAGAGAGCAGGAATTTTGGGTTAAATCTTCTTCGCTCGGTTATATCATTGGTGTTGCCGTTGTCATGGCTTTTTTAGTTGGCACTGTCATTGTCTATCAAGTCCTGAGTTCTGATGTCACTGAACGCTTACACGAATACGCAACTTTAAAAGCCATTGGATATACTAATCTGCGTTTGCTGACAGTCGTTGTCCAAGAAGCGGTTGTGCTGGCGGCGCTGGGGTTTATTCCCGGTTGTCTTCTGGCTTTGGGCATGTACCATGCCATTTTTATTGCCACAAGACTACCAGTCGCTATGACTGTTAGCCGGATGTTATTAGTATTTGGCTTGACGATTCTGACATGTAGTGCGTCTGGACTTATTGTTGCTCGCAAAGTATTAGTTGCAGATCCCGCTGATGTTTTCTAGGAAAAAGGTTCGAGTTGTCCTTTTTAAGTTTTCCCTTGCTTGGCGCAACCTGCTCCAGCGCCGATCGCAGTTTTTCACAGCATTAGCCGCGATCGCCTTTGCGGTTTTTCTGATGTTTTCCCAACTCGGATTTCAGAATGCAATGTTGAATAGTAACGTTGCGTTTATTCAGGTATTAAATGCTGATTTAATCATGCTCAGTCAGCGACGCTATGTTACCGTTATTGACGAAACCTTTAATCGAACTCGATTATATCAAGCTAGACAATTTGAGGGCGTTGCCGCCGCTTATCCTCTTTATATCACTCTCGGTAGTTGGAGACGTTCTGGAACTGCTGAGGAAAGGTCTATCCGAGTACTGGGATTTAACTTAGACGATCCTGTTTTTCTTTTGCCTGAGATTCAAGCCGCTGAATCCGTTCTCAAAATGCCCAACACTGTATTGACCGATAGCAGGTCTCGCAAAGATTATGGTTCTATGCAACCGGGTGTGACGACTGAGCTTTCTGGTGTCAACATCAAAATAATTGGCACGTTTGAACTGGGTGCTGACTTTGTAACTGATGGCAATTTAATTGTCAGCGATCTTAATTTTCTGAGAATCTTTGCAACTAGACCTTCTGGCATTGATTCCAAGCTTCGTCCATCGCTCAACGACGTTGATATTGGTCTAATCAAAGTTACTCCAGGAACGAATAGCGATCGCCTAGAAAAGTTTTTAAATCAAGCTTTACCATCTGATATAGTTGTTTACACCAAACAACATTTTATTGCCAAAGAACTAGATTATTGGATGCAATCATCTGGAATTGGGGCTATTTTTGGATTAGGAACAATCATCGGTTTTGTGGTTGGTATTGTCGTAGTTTACAACATTATCTATAGTAATGTTACAGATAATCTACCTCAATATGGTACTTTGAAAGCCATTGGCCATTCTAATTTTTATCTTGTCAGTATTGTTTTTCTCCAATCTATAATTCTTTCATTTTTTGGTTTTTTTCCGGGCTTTTGCTTAAGTTCTATTTTTTATCAATTAATTTCTACGGCTACAGGGCTGCAATTAGAAATGGATTTTAACGTTATCAGCCTCGTGCTATTTTTAACAATTTTAATGTGTGTGATTTCTGGACTGATTGCCAGCAGAAAACTTAAAAAAATAGATCCTGCTGATATTTATTAACAAAGATTTTGAATAGATATTGATATAAACCGATGTCTAACGAACCAATTATTGTCATCAAAAACCTCAACCATTATTATGGCAAGGGTCAATTACGCAAACAAATATTATTTGATATTTCCCTGAAAATTTATCCTGGAGAAATTGTGATTATGTCCGGTCCCTCTGGGTCTGGAAAGACAACACTGCTGACTTTAATTGGGGGATTGCGTTCTGTTCAAGAAGGTAGCCTTCAGATACTAGGACACGAGTTAAGCAAAGCCAGCAATCGGTTGCTGGAAAATGTCCGCAAGCAGATAGGGTTCATTTTCCAAGCTCATAATTTGTTAGGTTCCCTAACCGCAAACCAAAACGTGCAAATGTCTTTGGTGCTGAATGATGCGATCGCAATGGAAGAAGCGCAAGAGCGATCGCAAGCAATATTAGAGCAAGTGGGACTGCAAAAGCGGATTCATTCTTATCCACACCAGTTATCGGGCGGACAAAAACAACGAGTGGCGATCGCGCGGGCTTTGGTAAACCGACCCCAACTGATTTTGGCAGATGAACCAACAGCAGCGCTAGACAAAGCCAGCGGTCGAGATGTAGTGGAACTAATGCAAAAACTGGCAAAGCAGCAAAATTGTACCATTTTGCTAGTAACCCATGACAACCGAATTTTAGATATTGCCGATCGCATCGTTCATTTAGAAGATGGTCGTTTAGCCTCGCCTACAGAGCAAGCAATTCTAGACATTGAGAGTACAACGACCTCATTAGTTAAAGCGAAAAAAGAGGAATTGAGCCGCACGCTCGAAGAATTAACAATCCCTCAGTTTTTGAGTTTGCTTCAGAAGCTCAAAGAAGAATTTGAACAAGTTTTGCAAGCAATGAATATTCTGAGCGAGCAAATGCTAAAAGCAAATATTGAGGAAGTGATTAGAGCGTTAGCCTGGAAAATTGCCCAAATTATGGGTGCGGATAGAGCAACTATCTTTGTGGTCGATCGGGAAAAAAACCAGCTTTGGTCTAAGGTTTCCCGGAGTGAAAATGAAGAAGCGGTAGAAATTTTCCTGCCGATGAATGATAGTATTAGTGGTTATGTTGCCACAACTGGTGAGAGTGTAAATATAACTGATGTTCAGCAAAATCCTCACTTCTATAGAGAAATCGATCGAGCAACTGGATATCATACTTGTAATATCCTTTGCTTACCTATGTTCAATAGCAAAAACCAAGTATTTGCAGTGGTTGTGTTGACTAACAAATTAGGAGGTAGCCCCTTTGATGCCAATGATGAACGTCTACTTCGCGAACTAACTGCACCGCTGAGTGTGATTCTAGAAGGTACTCTCTCGGTGTTACAACAATAGAGTTGTCAGGATTTGAAGAAGAATTCAGGTAAGAATTCAAGAGTCAGAATAATAGACCTGCCTTAAAAATAGGGACTGGGGACTGGGGACTGGGGACTGGGGACTGGGGACTGGGGAAGAGATATTTTTATTGTTCCTTGTGAGTTCCGTTCATAGAGTCTCTTGCAAAAATGATTTTTGCAAGAGGCGGGAAAAGGGATTGATGTTTTTTATTGTTCCTTTCCCCTTTTCCCCTTACCCTTTTCCCTACTTTTACAAGAAGTCTAATATTTACCCTAAATAAGCTTTTTTAACTCGCTCATCACTAATCAATTCTGATGCTGCTCCTGTTAAGGTAATAGAACCAGCTTCTAAAACATAACCGCGATCGGCAATTTGCAGCGCCAAATTTGCGTTTTGTTCAACTAACAAAATAGTCACGCCTGTAGCCCGGAGATTTTCAATAATAGAAAAGATTTCCCGGACGATCGCAGGTGCTAAACCTAAGCTAGGCTCGTCTAAAAGCAACAGTTGTGGTTTACTCATGACAGCGCGAGCGATCGCTAACATTTGTTGTTCGCCACCGCTGAGGGTTCCTGCTAGTTGATTGCGTCTTTGTGACAAACGGGGAAATAGCTCAAATTGGCGCTGAATGTCTGCTTTGATCTCGGCTTGATTGGAACGAATATAAGCACCCAAAAGTAAATTATCAAATACAGTTTGCCGCGCTAATACTCTACGTCCTTCAGGACAATGGGCGACACCAAGTTGGACAACTTCGTGAGTTTGGCGACGAGTAATATTATGTCCATTATAGATAATTCTGCCACTCTTAGGATTAACTACTTTAGATATAGCGCGGAGTGTAGTAGTTTTACCAGCACCATTAGCACCGATTAGAGTAACTACCTCACCTTTTTTAATAATTAAATTAATCTTTTTTAAAGCTTGGATGCCGCCATAATTAACATCAAGTTCTTGAACTTCTAAAATTGTATAGTCTGGTTTACTATCGGCTTTCATCGGCGGTTTACATCCAGAAATGTTGATTCAAAATCTAAGAGGTTGTTTGAAAAGTCGCAAAGTATACTATAAACCCCTCTCAAAACCTCTCCCCGTTGGCATCAGCCTGCCGTTAAGCAAGCGCATAGAGGCTTTGAAACCCCCATTCCCTTGTAGGGAAGGAAGGCTAGGTTTCTGGGACTTAAATGCTACCAAAAATACTTGTTCATTCACCCTCTAAGATATATCAATCATACATTTCTTAAAACAGTGCCAAGAAGTCTATTGCTTCAACTTCAAACTAACGCCATAATACCGCAATCTTTATGATGTACCATTAATTACTGATAAATATATCAAGCGTCCAGTGGCAAAAGTAGCAGATATTGGTAGCAAAGGACTAATTAATTTAGCTCCCGATGCATGGGTAAAGTGGGTAACACAACGTCCGGAAGTGGTGGCGAGAGAAATTCTCGGCTCTGAGTTTCACTGGATTAGCCGCGAAACAGATGTGTTAGTGAAAGCATACAGTGCCACTCACGGGGATTTTCTCGTACTCAATGAACTACAGTTGCGTTACACAACACAGATGCCTCTACGGATGAGAGTTTATGCTGCCTTGGCACAAGAACGCTATCGATTGCCAACTTACCCAGTACTGATCAACATTTTACCGCCTTCATCCAGCTTAACTATTGTCAGTAGTTACGAGCAGGAATTTTTGGGATTACGTGCTATCCAAGATTATCGCACGATCAATTTGTGGGAAATCGATGCTGAAATAGTCTTTGAGCAACCATTACCATCGTTGTTACCCTTTGTGCCAATCCTCCGAGGAGGGGAAGAGGTATCAGTTGTGCAACGCGCATTAGAGGCGCTACGAGCAGATGAACAGCTGAACGAGTTAGAATCATTGCTGGCATTTTTTGCTAGCTTTGTCTTAGATACGCCTTTAGTGCAAGAAATCATGAGGTGGGATATGGCAGTATTGCGAGAATCGCCTTGGTATCACGAAATTGAGCAAAGAGGTATTCAGCAAGGCGCGCGACGGCAGCTAATTCGGGTATTGGAACAACGCTTTGGTGAAATTCCCCATGAAGTAGAAGTAAGGTTTGAGGGCGAGAGTGTGGAAAAATTAGAAAATTTAATGGATAGTGCGATCGCAGTGAATTCTTTAGACGAATTTGTGAGTATTTTGTTTATATAAATTTCACAGGTGCGATCGCCTTTAGATTTTTCACAATTCCACGTTTAAGGGTACGGAGAATTTAAACTAATCATTGTAGAAACACTAAAAATAATCTCCCACCATCTCTCAATATGTTGGAAATTAGTTAAATGTAATGCCACACTTCAAGTTACGATAAATCTGACTTATTGAGAGCATCTACACCCTGATGACAAAGCCTGCTGATGTCAGTACCAAAAAATTAATCAGCCTCGCACCCAATAACTGGGCAAAATGGGTAACACAAATTCCTGATATTGTTGCTGGGGAAATTCTAAATAGTGAATTTCAGTGGATTAGCCGGGAAAGTGATGTTTTAATCCGTGTCAGTAGTCCACAACATGGAGAATTTTTGCTTCTTAACGAATTGCAATTACGCTATAAATCCCAAATGCCGCGTCGGATGCGTGCTTATACTGCGCTTGCAGAAGAAAAATATAACTTACCAACATACCCCGTTCTGATCAACATTCTTAAAACTGGTAACAATGAAATACCCACAAGCTTTACATCAAATATTGCCGGATTACGGGCAATCCAAGATTATCGAGTAATTAATCTGTGGGAAATTGATGTCAATATTGCTTTTCAACAACCCTTACCATCCTTACTGCCATTTGTACCCATTCTCAAAGGTGGTGAAAATGAATTTATTATTAGAGAAGCATTGCAAATTCTTCGTGCTGATGAACAACTCAACCAACTAGAAACAGTTCTAGCTTTTTTTGCTACGTTTGTTTTAGAGAATACACTCGTTCAAAAAATTATGAGGTGGGATATGACCGTATTACGTGAGTCACCTTGGTATCAAGAAATTTTACGCGAAGGAGAAGCACGCGGAGAAGCACGCGGGGAACTGCAAGGAATACTTTCTGCGATTGAAATTAATTTAGAGTTGAAATTTGGCGATCGCGGCTTACAATTGATGCCAGAAATTAACCAGATTCAGGATTTAGAGCGTTTAAAGACAATTTTACGGAATATTGTCACTGCAAATACTATTGAGGAATTGCAACAGATTTTATAATTCTCAAGTTAGTTATCAATCATTTCCCAAATAAGCTTCAATTACAGCCGGATCGTTTCTGACTACAGATGGTTCACCCAAAGCAATCAATTGCCCAAAATCTAATACAGCAATGCGATCGCACAAACCCATAACCAATGGTACATGGTGTTCAATCAGAACGATCGTCAAATTGAAATCATTGCGCAGGCTGCGAATAAATGCACTGAGTTGCTGCTTTTCATTTGGGTTCATTCCCGCCACCGGTTCATCGAGAAGTAAAATTTGCGGTTGTAATGCTAAAGCACGGGCAATTTCTAGCCGACGCTGATCGCCGTAAGCAAAGTTTTTGGCTTTTTCGTCAGCGCGATCGCTTAATCCCACCAAATCTAATAAATCGAAAGCTTTTTGCTTAGTCTTCAATTCTTCACGAGGCGCTGGTGGTAATCCTAAAACACCTGTAATCATATTACTTTTGGTGTGTAAATGTCGGGCAATTATCACATTTTCTAATGCCGATAATTCTCCGAACAAGCGGATATTTTGGAAGGTACGCGCGATACCTAAAGCCGCAATTTGATGAGGACGCAGTCGAGAAACTTCTGCATCTTGATAAATTAATTGACCGCTAGAAGGTGGAATAAAAGCAGTAATCAAATTAAACAGTGTTGTTTTACCAGCACCATTAGGGCCAATCAGTCCAAAAATTTCATGTTTATTTACACTAAAAGATACATTATTTACAGCCACTAAACCACCAAAGCGGCGAGTTAATGCTCTTGCTTCTAAGACAATATTGCTGTTAGCTGCTGGAATACTATGTGCCATTTTTGCAGAATATAAAACTTACGCAATAACTCTCTGAAACTCTTATTCCTTTGCGCCCTTTGCGTGCTTGACGGTTCGTTTTTTTCTTTGAAAAACATCTGGAGTAATTAGCCCTTGAGGGAAAAAGATTGTACCTATTACTATAAGTAACCCAAAAATAATTAATCTACCATCTCGCAAAAACTGTGCTAACCAATTAGGTAAACCACCAGTATCAGCGAGGCTTCGCAGAATCTCTGGTAAAGCTGTAAATACCATACCTCCAATTACCGGGCCTAAAAAAGTTCTCGAACCACCAATTAAAACAAAAGTTAAATATATAATGCTGGCATCAAAAGTACCTTGACGAGCATTCCAGGTATTGAGGAAGTGAGCGCTAATTGCACCTACAACCCCTGCAAGCATAGCCCCTAACGTAAACGCCAAAACTTTGTAATAAGTAGGAGCAATTCCCATTGCACCCGCAGCTAATTCATCTTCGCGGATAGCGATAAAAGCCCTGCCGACGCGGATACGTTCTAAACGATAAAGTAGTATCATACTAATTAATAGTAATGGCAAAGCAATCCATAAATATTCGAGTTGTGTTTGGAAAGGTTGAGGAATGCCAAAAATTCCGACAGCACCGCCTGTAATATCTAGATTGAGAGAGATGACGCGCAGAACTTCCACAAAAGCGATAGTTGCGATCGCTAAATAAATTCCTCGCAAGCGTAACGCTGGAATTCCCACTAATATACCCAAAAAACCAGAAATTACACCTGCAATTAACATCTCCAATAACAACAAAGGAATTGGAAATAAACTACTGCTAGATGTAAAAACTTTTGTGGATAAAATTGCGGCAATATATCCACCTAAAGCATAAAATCCGGGACTAGCTAAAGACAATTGTCCTGTCATTAGCGGTAAGTAAAGCGATAACCCTAGTAACGCCCCCAATACCATAGAGACAATTAAAGAAGCGTAAGTAGCAAAGAAATCAGCCATTTTATTTTAAAATATTTTTATATAAGCTCAATCAAACTATCACTTTTGCCAACTTTTAAGCTGTTAAGATTTTCTCTGCTGTCAGCGTCAGTTCAGGAAAAGTTCGTGACACAATTCGTTCTGAGCCTCTAAAGTGTGTGCATTGGTATTTTCCCTCAGCATCTAAGAGAAAAACAAACACAGCCGGAACTTTTGGATTTCCCAAATACTCTCTTAGCCCAATTGCCAAATAATCTACAATCCAATATTCTGTAATACCTAAGCGTTGATACTCATCTAATTTATCAATGTAGTCATCTTCCCAATTAGTTGATGTCACCTCTACAGCTAATTGGATGGGTTCTTCAAGTGCAGCATAAGCAGAACGATTTGAGCGCCATTTATCTTTATCTATGACACTTGCATCAGGCTTGCGCCCTTGCTCTATGCCATTGGCAGTTATAGTTTTAAAGACTGCTGTGTTTTTTACTACGTAATTAAGATTTAGACGTTTAATTTCATCTTTGAAACTAAACAATAGAAAATTAGCGACATCATCATGATTTCTGGTTGCACACACTTCTACAATTTTTCCATCCACAAGTTCATATAAACCCTCCTCTGGACACTGTTCTAAAAATTGATCAAAAGTTAACTTTTGTTTGGTGTATGTTTTCATAGCGCTACGTCTCTTTAAACTTTCTGAATAAACCGCCGCCCTAACAAACCTTGGGGTCTAACTAATAGCATGATAAACAAAATTGCAAAAGCTACTGCATCTTTATATCCAGAATAATCAACAGGGACAAATGCCTCAACTAATCCAATTAACAAACCTCCTACCACCGCACCAGGAATACTACCTAAACCACCTAAGACAATTACTGCTAAACCGCGCAAACCAAAAGCAATGCCGAAATATGGCCCTGCAATACTAACACTAGAGGCAACTAAAGTTCCTGCTAATCCTGCTAAAAAACTGCTGATGAAGAATGTTAGGATGATAAAGCGATCGCTATTAATTCCTAACAAACTAGCTGTAGTTGGATCTTCTGCGATCGCTTGCATTGCCTTACCATATTTAGTTCGATTGATAAAATAGGTAAGAATTACCACGATTGCTACTGACACAGTGAAAATTACCACCTGAACACTGCGAATCGGAATTGGGTTTTCTGAACTACCAAAGTTAATCGCAGGTGGCAAATTACCATAAGTATTTGCGGGGTATGTGTAACTTTCCGCACCTACTAAATATTGAATTAAATTCACAATTACCACTGCTACCCCCAAGCTGGAAACAACAGTTAGTAAAGGATCGGAGCCTTGACGGCGCAAAGGTTGAAAAGCAACGCGTTCCATCACTACTCCTACCAATCCCGCCAAAGTGCTTCCTAAAATCAAGGATATAGCAAATGGTAATTTTATCGGCAAGGCTGCATTAGCCAGCAAACCATTAAATCCAAAGTTCCCACCCATGAGTGCATAAGTGAAATATGCACCCAAGGTAAAAATCGCGCCATGAGCTAAATTAATAATGCCCAAAATCGAATAAACCAAGGTATATCCCAAGGCAAAAATTGCATAGACGCTGCCAATGGATAACCCATTTAATAATTGCTGCAAAAAGATATTAATATTCATGGAGCAACTATTTTAGAAATGTAAATTTACCTTGACTTCCATCTTTTTCCATTTTGATTTGGGCAACATAGAAATCTTTTTGCACAACTTCACCTGTAGGAGTAAAACCAATTTCACCCAATGGTGTATTGTATGTTCCTTCAAGTATTTGTTTGTTTAGCTGCGTCCGTAATTCTGGTAGCTGTAGTTTGTTGACTTTGCTCTTTTTATCTAAAGATTGGAGTGCTTCGACATAAACCTGCACTGCTGCAAAAGCTTGGGCGCTAAATTGGGGTGGTTCTTTTTTATATTCTTCAATATAAGCTTTACGAAATGCCGTGTTAATTTCACCTGGATGTTCTGGACTGTAGGCTTGAGCAATCAATACCCCATCACAAAGTGCTTTACAAACTGGCAATAAATTCGATGTATTTAGACCATTTCCACCGACAATTAAACCTTTATAACCCAGTTCCCGCAATTGCCTAACTAAATTACCACCATCAGCAGCCAAGCCAGAAATAATTACCAAATCTGGTTTGAGATTAATCGCATTGGTTGCTTGACTTTGAAAATCTGTGTCACTAGTTTGGAATTTTTGCACTGTTACCAATTCTAGCCCTTGATCTTTAACTGTTTGCTGAAAAATTTCCGTTTCTGACTTGCTAAATGCATCATTTTGGGCGTAGAAAACTGCGACTTTTTTCAGTTGGGGATTTTGCTTAAGTGCCGCTTTCACCGAATTAGGTGCAACGATGGAAACTGGTGCAGAAACACGAGCAACGTAATCACCAATTTCGGGAATATTTTTAGCAGTATTTGATGGGCCAATAATTGGTACTTTTGCCCGTTCGCCAATGGGATCGGCACTAAAGGCTTGCTGTGACAAAGTTGGGCCGACAATTCCAATAACTTTATCTCTATTAATTAGAGTTTGAAAAGCGTTAATTGCTCCTGCTTCATCACCGCTAGTATCTTGAAAAACTAATTTAATTGGTGTACCATTAACACCACCTTTACTATTAAAATACTTCTGGGCAAGTTTAGCTCCAGCGACTTGCTCTTGACCCAGTAATGCCACATTGCTAGTTTGGGCAACACCAATACCAATAGGAATACCACTTGATAATGTATCCGTTGTTGCTGGGGTATTGGTTGCAGTATTATTAGGGGTACTATTTGGAGTACTATTTGGACTATTAGTGGGAGAATTTGTCACTGTGCTAGTGCCACCACCACAGCCTGTTAGTAGCAAAGCGCAAGTTGATAATAATGCTGTTGTCCGAGCGATCGCGTTGTTCATCGTTGGATAATCATCTAGTTATGAGATATTCGGCAAAAGCTAATAGTAATTTTCATAATCTGCAAACAAAATGATGCAGATTTACACTTTTGCACGAATTCTATTAAATCATTCTTATTTCACCATGCAAAGAGAAATATTCAAAGTGCTTGTAAATACAAATTATTAGACTTCTTGGCATTTGTCGACAAAAGGGAAAGGGGGAAAGGGTAAAGGTTTTGTATTTTCCCTTCCTTTTTAACCAAAACCTTTTCCCACGAGAGTGGATTGAGTATTGAGTAAGGAATCTTAAGTGCTTTTTTCATTATCAGTTAATTCTCTAGGTTCGTAGTGACGGCAACCGTTACACGGGCCTTCGGGATTGATAGCACAGCGGATGTAGCCAGATCGGGCATTAAATTTGCAGCTGATATCGCCAATCAGATAACCCACCCCTTCTAAATAATAGCGATCGCCTTCCACAGGTCTAAGGTTTTGCCGTCCCTGTACCACTGGAAAATTCATGGCTGCTTGCCTCATCCGCAAGCGCGATCGCTGGGTTCTACGAATCATCCACAGGGAAAACAGGGACGGTAAAAAACCAACGGCAATCACTAAAAGTGTTTTTAACACCTTCTTTTTACCTCTTCTGGGCGCTGATCGATTGTCCCTGATGTTACACTCTGGTTTTACGGAAGTGCAAATATTAGGGCGGCTTTGTTTCTTTGTCACCAACTATGGTTGCAAAGAAATAATGGCAGTGTAGTATCTAGCAATTTTGAGAAATAAGTTCCTTCTGCCACTTCAATCAGCATAACTGTTACAACCTCAGAGGCGATCTGCCGTTGAATGTTGATATAGCACAAGCCTTGGTGGTTAGGACATTAACAGATGATAAAACTTAGACACAACAAGACTTTTCACCTAATCCCCAGTCACCAGTCCCCAGTCCCTTGCTATAATCTTAAGATTTGTTGACTAATACCTTTTTGAAGAAGCGTTTTGTGTCTGCTTCAGCCCCATTCTTATTTTTTCTGTGTCGCTGCGATGCTAATCTTTTTTTGGTTTGCTGACGAAGTTGCTGTGCTAGCAGTGCAGCTTCCCTTTCGGCTCGAAATAAATCAACTTTTCGCGTTGTCAAAATAAATGATTCGTCAGACTTTCGTTTCACCCAAGGGATGCTAACTGCGAAATACTGACAAATATTTTTGCATATCTCTTTTATCAAGAATGGGCAACGTTTTTGAGTATTCATTTTGTTAGCGATCGCTTTCAACTCTAATATCGCTGCTTCTAATTCTGCCGCTATCTGATTGATGCGTTCGACTTGTGTTATAAAACGCTCCCGTTCGCTGATGATTTTTTTTTCTTGGGGTTGCAGTGGCACTATCGCAGTAGTTACAAATGTAGGCTGGAACAGCAAAATGGGCTTTTTGTCCGTGTCTGGAATTTTTTTCATACTACCTCAAGCAAGGCTAGCTGACTTTTAAAGCATTTTAGCAGCTAATTAGTATATTTGTACTGTATAATAATGATGCCTAAAAGAGAATAAGGGTAGCACAGCGAATTAGACCTCTTGGCAAAAGTAACTTTTGCACTCTCGTGGGTAAAGGTTAAAGGTTAAAGGTTTTTTGTTATTCCTTTCCCCCTTACCCTTTACCCTTTCCCCGACAAATACCAAGAAGTCTATTATTGCGTCAAAATCTGACGGGTTAAAATACTCATAACTTCATTGGAATTAGCTGTTGGTAGTAGTGGACTCCAATTACGTACATTTGCGTAGCCCAAAACATGCAACAAGTGAATGGTGGCGGTAACAGCTTTGGGTGAACCAATTAATAAATGTTTAATTCGTTCTCTTCTGGGTGATGAGTCTTGGAAAGATGAATACAAAGGAGGTACGTCACCGCCTTGTGTGCCAAGAAACTGGGTTGGTTGTGATTTGGCGAACTTTTTTGATTGTGCCATGATAATATTTGACTCCGATTTTGGGGTTAAAAGAAGGCGATCGCAGACTCTTGCGCGAGGGCGATCGCCTTTCTTATACTTTCATAATAAAGTATATTTTTATACTTGTAAAGATGTTTTTCTAAATATTTTTACATAGATTAAGCATGAGGAATCAGGGCGATCGTTTGTTGAATTCGGTCGAGCGTTTATTGAATTCGTTCAAGCGTTTGTTGAATTCGTTCAAGCGTTTATTGAATTCGTTCGAGCGTTTGTTGAATTCGGGCAAGCGTTTATTGAATTCGGGCAAGCGGTTGTTGAATTCGGATAAGTTTCAATAAATTCACGCAATAAATATGCTAATTTTTGTATTAAATAGGTTTTATATACTGAATATTGCTGGTGTCGATCGCCGCGATTTTGTTTATCCTAATGGTATAAAGACAGGATAGAAGTCAGTTTTTATCTTAGTACACGATCGATAAAAGGAAAGTTATTTATGTCACGTCGAACACGTGGGTCTAAAGTACTTGATAGGGCACAGCGTCGAATTGCGGCTTTGAAATCGATTAGTCCCACCTTAGATTTAGGTAATGGAATCACTATTGACACCTTTGCCGACGCCATCAAAAAAACACAGGACAAGTTGGAAGCTTATAACTCCACCCTCTCCACCGTGGATCTAACTCAGGGAACCTTTGAATTAGCCGAAAAGTCGCTGATGGAACTAACAGAACATGTGTTAGTCAGTGTAGCTGCAAAGTATGGCAAGAATAGTGATGAATACAAAATGGCAGGGGGCGTTCGTCGCAGCGAACGCAAGCGTCCAGTGCGGAAGCCTAAGCAAGAGGTTGTTGCTTTATAAAGACAATACATTTGGGTTTTTTGACACTCTCCCGAATTGAATTCGGGAGATTCTTGGTTAGGTGGCAGCTTTATAAAACCCTGAATTTAAGAGAAAATTTAAGAATCGTAATTAGAGTAAATTTAAATGCACGTTATTAGTCGCAGAATTCTACGAGAATTTTGTGAGGCACATGCAGATGCAAGGGAAGCACTTTATGATTGGTATAGGATAGCAACTAAAGCTGAATGGAAAAATCTGCTTGAAGTTCAGGCTATTTATCCAAAAGCAGAAGCAGTTGGTAACTTCACTGTATTTAATATTAAAGGAAACAATTACCGTTTGATTGCTGATATTGTTTACGAAACTCAAAGAATCTATATTAAATATGTCCTGACTCACGCTGAATATGATAAGGATAAATGGAAAAATGACCCGTACTTTTAATCCAGAATCTTATGGTAAATTGCTAGCCGAGTATCAGCCAAAAATTATTACCACGGATGCAGAAAACGAACAAGCGATCGCACTTGTATTAACCTTAGAACATCGTCCCAATCGTACACCAGAAGAAGAAATGCTGTTGCAACTGTTGGTGACTTTAATTGAGCAGTTTGAAGAAACCCATTACCCAATTCCCCAAGGTACGCCCAATTCGATGTTAGTGCATCTGATGGACGCACGCGATACTACAACAGAAGCATTAGCTGAGGTAATTGGTTCATTGGAAATTGCCTTGCAAATTGTTAATGGCGATCGCACCATTAATAAAACTCAAGCAAAAGCGTTGGCGGACTATTTTAATGTAGATATCAGTTTATTTACCTAGCTTATCTTCTATAACAACACTCTTAAAATCAGTGCTTAGTATTGAGCCGGAAATTTAATATTTGGGTATGAGGTTAAAGGTGCATAGACCGCAGCAGCTTGTCCTTAGACATCGCTTCTCTACTCGATACAACAGCTACAAAATCTTTTGTCATTTAGCTTCTAGAGCTTGAGCAAGCTATGAACCTGTATTAAAAATCCTATGTCCTAACCATCCCAAACCCAAGCCTAGACTAGAAGTGCTAGCTAAAATTAGAAAAGTATGAAATTTGCTAAAAGATTCTAGTAATTTATCTCCAGCCACAGCCCAAGACCAAGCCCCAGCCACAGCCACAGCCCAAGCCACAGCCACAGCCCAAGGCACAGCCCAAGCCACAGCCCCAGCCCAAGTCTCAGCCCCAGCCCCAGTCTCGGCCCCAGTCACACTCACAGTCCAAGCCACAGCTACAGCCGCAGCCACAGCCCAAATTATATACGGAGGGTTAGACGCTGCTAACAAGTAGCCTATCAATAGGTAGCTTAATAATGTACCAATCAACCAGCCCCAGGGAATAATTCTAGATGATTTAGTACGTAGTTTACTTGGAATTGGCTCTAAGAGCTTGGCTTTGGAACGAACAACTTCTGTTCTATGAACTAGCTCAACAGGTGGTGGAGGCATTGCTTTTGGTGCTTCTAGCATATTCAACCATGCTTGCATAGATTGGGGGCGGTCTTTTGCCTCCAGCGCCATACCCTTGAGAATTGCTTGATTTAATTGGTCACTAATGCCTGAAATAATTTCTTTTGGTGGAGTTAGAGGAACGTCATCAACCCTACGAGCTAAAGAAGTTGTGGGGTTTTGACCTGTCACCGCATAATAAAGTGTAGCTGCCAAACAATAAACATCAACAGTTGGCTCTCGACTCCCCCTAGTCATCTGCTCATACGGTGCAAATCCATGATTACCCGCATTGCCTGTTGAACTCAAGGTTTTAGGCAAAAGTTCTTTAGCGATTCCAAAGTCAATTAAGACGGCTTTGCCATTTCTCCGCACCATAATGTTTCCAGGGTGGGCATCTCGGTGTACTAAACCTGCTTGATGCACTACGCTCAAAGCTTCCCCAATCTGGCGGATGCAGGGTAGAATCTCTGCTTCTGCTAAAGCTCCTCTACGCCTCACCGTCTCAAACAAATTTTCTCCCTCAACAAAGTCCATCACTAAACAGTGGGTAGCACCTTCCCGAAACAAATCAATCACTCCCACAATGTGAGGATGAGGGTCTTCTGATAAGCGTGCAAGTGTGCGCCCTTCTTGGATAAATCTCTGTATATACTTTTCATATTCCGGATCGTGACTGAGATATTCATTAGGTGTCTTAATTACAACTGTCTGATTTAGTTCAACATGCAAAGCTTTATAAGTAATCCCAAATCCCCCCTGTCCCAGAACTTGCTCAATTACATATTTGCCACTTTGCAATTGTTGTCCTGCTATCCAGGGCATGAATACCTCTAAATAATTCGTAATTCGTAATTCGTAATTAAGGCACGCTCAACAATATATGAGACAATCTCTTTAGATAATTGGGCATGAGTCAAAATCGTTACTTTAATATCAACACCCTAATGAAAGTTTACCTAAATCTACGGTGTTTTGCTAGATGACGGACTGGGCGACAGTGATGGTGGACTGGAAGATGGAGAGGGTTTGAAAATAGGAATCCAAGAAGGTATGGCTGCAAGTAAGGCTATAAAAACTCCGATCGCCGCTATCACCACAGTCCAAAACTGAATTTTTTTATCCCAGTTCGAGTTAGTATTCGAGGATACAGTTGCCACAGGCTGAGGAATTTCCGCAGTTAATCCCAATAAATCAAGCCATTCTCGCATTGATTGAGGACGCTGTTTCGGGTCTAGCTTCATACCTGTTACAATTGCGCGGTTTGTGCGATCGCTAATTTGAGGATTATGTTTTTTCGGTTCCACTAAAGGAGCGTTATCCACCTTACGTTTGAGCGCACTGACTGGTGTTTTTCCAGTCAAAAGCACATAAAGAGTTGCCGCCAGAGAATAAATATCGCTATATGCTCCAGTTGGTTTAGTATGTTGAGCATAAAGCTCAGGCGGTGTAAATCCTTCAGAAGTTTCCTTTGTTCTACTCGTGGTTAAAATATGATCGAAATCGAGAGCTAAACCAAAATCTATTAGCACCGCTTCCGGCTGTCCTTCTCGCACTCGCAAAAAGATATTTCCTGGATGTACATCTCGATGGATTAACCGATTTTTATGTACTTCGATCAGCGCTTCTCCAATTTGTTGAATGTAGCGTAAAGCCTCTGATTCAGAAAGTATTTGTTGGCGACGGTCAGCCAAACTCACACCATCCACATATTCCATTACTAGACACCAGTGTTCTCCTTCTTTGAACGGTTCTGCAACCTGCACAATATGTTTGTGTTTACATTGAGTAAGTTTTACCGCCTCTTGCCAAAACATTGTCTCCAGTCGTCCGCGTTCAGACTGACTTAGGGACGTTAGTAGGTCATCATTTAAGGTTTTAATGACTTGGCGATCGCCATTCTTATTTTTCACCAAATAAGTAATGCCAAAGCGTCCTCTTCCCAACTCTCTTTCAATGGTGTATTTTCCACCTTGCAAGCGATCGCCAGCTACCCAAGCCATCTTTGCAACTCCCAAAATGCTTAGATTAATTCTCACACAAGAGAGCCTTAATAACTTGAGCCTAGTTTGGCAGAACAGGTGCGATGTCTACGACGGTCACTGAGCGTTGGTCATTGAATCTCGACTCACTTCGACGCCGCTCAGTGCAAGTCGCTCGATTTTTGCGTAGCCGAAATGAGCCGAAGTGCGGGCTACGCCTACGCTTTTTTCTCTCTCTATTGCTAAACTAAAAACAACCTTTAGCTAGTGCAAAGGTAACTTATGACCTCTGCAATCAACCTCGATACCGATCTCACCCCATTTCCTGACCACACGCAGCTACCAGACTCTGACGGCACCTTTGTGAAAAATTGGCAAGAGCATCCCCAAAGTATCTTACTAACGGATTCAATTACACCCATTCTCCAGCAATTACATCCAGAAGGTCAATATTGTATAGGTCAGGACTTAGGTATTTACTGGCGGTTGACAGATCCTCCAGAGAAAGGAGCAGCAGCACCAGATTGGTTTTATGTAGGAAATGTCCCGCCCTTACTAGATGGATTGACGCGCCGTTCTTATGTATTTTGGCGAGAACACATCGCTCCATTAATTGTCTTAGAATTCGTCTCTGGTGATGGGAGTGAAGAACGAGATACAACCCCTTGGAAGGGCAAATTTTGGATTTATGAGCAAGTAATTCGTCCTCCGTTTTATGGCATTTATGAAGTGAATAAAGCCAGTATAGAAGTGTATGAATTGATTGGCGGACAATACCAGTTATTAGCAGCAAATGAACGAGGACATTATCCTATACCTCCTTTAGGAGTGGAGTTAGGCATAAGGCTTGGAATTTACCAAAACGTGGAATTGCCCTGGTTACGTTGGTGGGATTTGCAAGGTAATTTGTTGTTGACTGGCGATGAAAGAGCAGAACTTGAACGCCAACGCGCGGAACAGGAAAGCCAACGCGCTGAACAAGAACGCCAACGCGCTGAACAGGAAAGCCAACGCGCTGAACAAGAACGCCAACGAAATGAGATTCTGATTGCTCAATTGCGATCGCTTGGTGTAGAACCAGAAGCTTAAATCTATTGCTAAACTAAAAAACAACCTTTACCAGTGCAAAGGTAAGTTTATGACCTCTGCCATCAACCCCACTGACCTTACCCCTTTCCCAGACCACACGCAGCTACCAGAGTCTGATGGCACCTTTGTGAAAAACTTCCAAGAACATCCCCAAAGCATTCTACTAACAGACTCGATTCAACCGATATTGCAAAAACTTCACCCTGATGGGCAATATTGTATTGGTCAAGATTGTGGCATCTATTGGCGCTTAACTGACCCGCCAGAAAAAGGCGCAGTCGCACCGGACTGGTTTTATGTCGCCAATGTCCCGCCCTTATTCGACGGGCAAATACGCAGGTCTTATGTACTGTGGCGAGAATTTATTGCCCCATTAATTGCCTTAGAATTTGTCTCTGGAGATGGGAGTGAGGAACGAGATCAAACTCCTTGGAAAGGCAAATTTTGGATTTATGAGCAAATAATTCGGACTCCGTTTTATGGCATTTATGAAGTGGATAAAGCCAGCACAGAAGTGTATCATTTAATTGAGGGCAAGTATCAGCCATTACCAACAAACGAACGGGGACATTATCTCATACATCCTTTAGGCGTTGAGCTAGGTATCTGGCAAGGACAATATCAGAATATGGAATTACCTTGGTTACGCTGGTGGGATTTGCAAGGTAATTTGTTGTTGACTGGCTCAGAAAGAGCCGAACACGAAACCCAACGCGCACAACAAGAAAGCCAACGTGCTGAACAGGAAAGCCAACGCGCTGAACTTGAACGCCAACGAAATGAGATTCTGATTGCTCAATTGCGATCGCTCGGCATTGAGCCAGAAGCATAATATCGATCAAAAATCAACTACTTATTTACATCCATTCCGTTATGGATGGAAGAAACAAGTCAAATCCTCTTCCCTTCTGCCTCCTGCCTTGTTTCTTAGAAGAGGGATTATTTGTGATTAATTACTTTCTTTCTTTATGAAATTAAGAATATACGAAATAGCTGATACCGAAGAAATTATGAAATTGTTCTACGACACTATTCATGAAGTGAATATTCACGATTACACACAAGAACAAGTAGATGCTTGGGCACCAACAAATATGGATATTGAAGTTTGGATTAAAAGTTTAGGAAGTAAGTTTACTTATGTAGCAGAAGAAGACAAAATTATTGGTTTTGGAGAATTAGAGGCTAATGGTCATATCGACCGTTTCTATTGTCATAAAGATTTTCAAAGGAAAGGTGTTGGTAAGAAAATCTTAGAACAGATTGAATTAAAAGCAAACTCTTTAGGGTTGGAAAAGTTATTTACCGAAGCTAGTATTACAGCTAAACCTTTTTTTGAGAGTCAGGGATTTATTGTTATCAAAAAGCAAGAAGTAGAGCGGAGAGGGCAAAAGCTGATAAATTTTGTTATGGAAAAATACTTAAAAAATTACTAAATTCAAAGGTTGTTCTAGCTTATGCTTTGTAAGCGAGAGTCAACATCACAGAAGCGGGAATTTCCACACCATTTTCTGTGACATACTTTGAGGCTCCCTCGATAATTACGTTTTCAATATTACGCCGTTGCTCATCGCTTTGCATTGCCAAAATCGACCCCAAACGCACCGAACTTACAATAATCTTTGGCATCACGTCTTCAGGTGTAGAGAAAGTCCACTTGATAGGCAGTTCGGTGACAGATACTTGAGTGAATCCCTCAGCGCTTAAAACCATTTCGCATTCAGTGCGATCGCTAAAGCGAAATAGGGGTGGCCCAGAAGGTAAATTCACATCCATGCTGCCATAAGTCTGCACTGAACCCAGTATCAAAGCCATAAATGGATTGCGTGTTGGCGGTGTCCAGCAGGTGAAAGCATAGCGCCCTCCCGGTTTGAGTACGCGAAAGGATTCAGCGATCGCTTTTTCTGGGTTTGGGAAATGGAGGATACCCAAGCTACAAACCACCGCCTCAAACTGGCCCGACTCGAAAGTTAGGTTTTCAGCGTCCCCTTGATAGAATGACCCTTGAGGACATCGCACTCTGGCAATGGCCACCATATTCTCTGCAAAGTCTAATCCTGTGACTATAGCTTGCCGCTTTAGTGCTGCGGCACTAAGCCAGCCAGTGCCGCAAGCCACATCTAGCAATTGAATACCAGACTTAGCTCCCACAGCATCCAATATGGCTTCATCTACCTGAGAAGTCACAACAGCGATGGCGCGATCGTATTCTTGAGCTACAAGAGAAAATTTGTCGCGCTCAAATTGCTTGAATGCCTCGTGAGTAATGGTGAAATCATCTGTCATTTATTCACATCTAATAACCGCGAAGTTTGGAACCGACTCATCCACTTCTCTAAATAAACTAGATTACCTTTTTGCTCATTTGGATCTTTAGTATCTAAAGGATGAGGCATCAGTCCCAAAATCGTTGCTGTCGTCACGCAAAACATCGATTTTTGGAAACTCATACAAATTTGAACTCGCAAATCATCTTCACCCCGAAGACTGCGACGATAAATTTCGTGCAAATATTCTGGAAGATAATGACGCATATCTTGCATCAACAAGGTAGGAGGAATACCCGCGCCACCGATGGGTAAAGGATCGGCATACAATGCACCATATTGAAATCGACTTTGATCTGGAGAGATTTGATAAGCTTGGGCGTTGTATGAAACAGTACCGTGGAAAGGAGTTCCCCGGAAAAATACTGCTTCTACATAAGGTATTGCTGTATCTGCTAAGAAAGTCAAACCAACGCTTTTAGGAATGATTTCATAGACCTTACCGCGAATTTTGACAGCATAAGTAATTGGGTTTGATGCATTTGCTACTAACCCTGATTTAATGTGGTCTACAACTTGGGGAATCGATTTGATTTCGCCTCGGTCGTAGCGGTCTGATAAGTTGAGGAACATATCAGCCATGACTCGCCAGAATTGACCTAAACCAGTGTAGTAAGCAGAGACGCGCAACTGTTCTGTTAAGAAATCTGGAAACAGTTGGTTAATACCCAGAATCAAGGGATTATTTTTAAATTTTGCGGCAATAACGGCTTGCGCTCTTTCTTGAAATTCTGGTGTATCTAAATACGTATCTAATCCGCCGCCACCATGCCACATCATGCCTTTCATGCAATATTCGGCATATTCAAAATTAATTCGGTCATGCCACCAGTGACGGAGTAATTTCTGAAAAGAAACCTCTCCATTAAAGTATTTAAAAAATGGGAAAAATACTAAAAACTGATGATCGGCAATATAGTTAAGATTTATTGAATAAGCATCTAAAACTACCCCATAGCTTTTAAGAATACCAACAACTTCCAGAACATTCTCTGGACTATCGGGGACTAATGCATCTCCTTTATGTAGGCGTTCAATATACTCAGCTAAGGGATTGTGAGTAGCTTTCTTTTTAATAGTTACCATTGCCATCTCTCCAAAAAGTTTAGGGATTGGGGTATTGGGCATTTGGGCATTGGGCATTGGGCATTGGGCATTGGGCATTGGGCATTGGGCATTGGGCATTGGGCATTAGGAAAACTTTTCCCCATTCCCCAGTCCCCATTCCCCAGTCCCCAGTCCCCAGTCCCCAGTCCCTAGTCCCCATTCCCCATTGCTTTATCTAAGGACACTGCTACTACTACGTTTTGGGTATTTATCATTGCTGTAATTGTTGGTTCAGTCCAACGCACTAACCAACTAGGTTGAATCCCAAAAATCACAATCAGCACAGCTAAAATTACACCTGGGATGCGATCGCTCCAATACACACGTGGTAAATTAACAACAGGTGAAGATAAACGTCCAAAAAAGGCGCGGTTAACAAGTAATAGAAAGTAAACTGCTGTTAAACCAGTACCAAGCATACATAACAAAGTTTGCACTGGAAAAACTGCAAAACTTCCCCGATAAATTACGAATTCGGAAATAAACCCTAGCATTCCCGGTATACCAGCGCTGGCCATAACTCCGACAATCATCAAACTACCAATTACTGGCATACCCCGTTCTGGGTTCAGTAATCCTTTGATGATTGCTAAATCACGGCTTCCAGCTTTTTGATACACAACCCCTACTAGCAAAAACAGCATTGCCGAAATTAAGCCGTGGCTAATCATTTGCATCACAGCACCCAACACACTTAAAGGTGTAGCCGCCGCCGCCGCTAAAAGCACGTAACCCATGTGTCCAATGGAGCTGTATGCTACCATTTTTTTCATATCACTTTGGGCGATCGCACAAGATGAACCATAGAGTACGCTCACTACTGCCCAAATTGCCAACCAAGGAGCCACATAAGCCCAAGCTTCTGGTAACAAGTTCATGCCAAAGCGCAGTAAGCCGTAGGTTCCCAACTTCAACAGCACCCCAGCCAATAGCACGGAAATCGGCGTGGAAGCTTCAACGTGAGCATCTGGCAACCAAGTATGGAAGGGAACCAAGGGAATTTTAATTCCAAAACCGATCAAAATTCCCGCTAGCAATAAAAGCTGTGTGGCTAGAGGTAGAGTTGTCGCGTTCAAGGTTGCTAGTGCAAAATTAGAGGAACCACTCAGCCAAACCATACCGAGGAAACTTGCTAAAAGCAGGATTCCCGAAACGGCTGTATAAATCAGAAATTTAGTCGCAGCATAACCCCGTTTGGCGCCACCCCAAATGGCGATCAACAAATACAGCGGAATTAGTTCCAATTCGTAAAACAGGAAAAATAACAGTAAATCCTGTGCTAGAAAGGCTCCTGTCACCCCAGCACTTAATAATAGTATCAAAGAGTAATAAAATTTAGGACGCTGTAGCGATTCATCGCTGCTGTAGATGGCAATGGCAGTTAACAATCCATTTAAAACCAGCAACGGCAAAGATAAACCATCTATTCCAAGGTTATAGTTCAGCCCTATAGCATCTACCCAAGGGAGAGACTCAGCAAACTGTTGAGTAATTTCTCCTGGATGAAACTGACTTACTAATACGATTGTCCACAAGAAAGCGATAATGGCAAAGACCAAAGCTACCTTACGGGCAAATTTTCCACTGATGCTAGAAGGCGAGAAACCAATTAAAGCCGCGCCAATCAACGGCACTAGAATTAAAACACTAAGCATAGACTTCGGGTAAGGGGAGCAGGGGAGCAGGGTGCAGGGAGCAGGGAGCAGGGGGCAGGGAGATGAGGGAGACAAGGAGATAAATAAAACTCCTAACTCTTAACTCAGCACTCAGCACTCAGCACTCAGCACTTTTAAAAAGGCAATTTATCTAGTAAACCCAATGACCAACTGATGAAAAAACCCAGGACGCTGACAACTGCTAGGATGGTCAACATATAGCCCTGAGATTGCCCAGAAATGCTGTACTTTAAGGTTTGTCCGCCGAAAATGGTCGCAAACCCAACCAAGTTTACTAAACCGTCAACCAAGTAGCGATCGCTCCAAGCAGAAATTTTAGATAGCAGTCCTACTACACTTACCACGGTTACATAATAAACTCGGTCAATATAAAAATCATAACCTAACAGGTCTTGCAGAAATCTCCACGTCAAGATTCTGGATCTTGACCAAGCTTTGTGCAGGTAAACTGTACACCCTACACCTACCCCCACTACGGTAGACCCAAACAAGGCTAACGCCACATACCAATTAATACTTTCCCAATCTGGTAGTAAGTACCATTGCTGTAACATTAAAGGTAGAAGCAGAGTCAGCACTGTGAGAAACACCATTGGGAAGGCCATCTGCCAACCAACTTCTGGGGTGCGACGGGTTTTTTGTTGCGGTTTACCCCAAAAGACTAATCTAAATACTCTTGTCAAATTCAATGCTGTCAAACCATTGACTAATATTAAAACCCCAATTACCCAAGGGCTAATATTCACGAAACCGTCAGCCCATGATAGCATTGCCCAGAAGCTTCCCAAGGGTAGCAGTGTCACCATCCCGGCTGAACCAACTACAAAGGCTGTGGTGGTGGCTGGCATCCGCGACCACAAACCGCCCATTTCTGTTAAGTCTTGGCTTTGGGTAGTTAAGATGACTGAACCAGAACTCATAAATAATAACGCTTTAGCGATCGCATGAGATAAGAGCAACATCAAGGCTACACCCCCTTGCTGTAACCCCACTGCTAAAAACACTAACCCCATGTATGCACTGGTGGAATGAGATAGCGATCGCTTAATGTCAATTTGAGCTATAGATACTAATGTCGCTCCAATCGCCGTTACTGTACCCATGATTACCAAGGCATTCAAGGCAACTGGCGACAGGGCTAATAATGGTTGAAGTTTATACAGTAAATAAGCACCACCAGCTACGACTAGAGAGTTCCGCATTACCGAGGCAGGATTGGGCCCTTCCATTGCCTCATCTAACCACAGATGCAGTGGAAATTGGGCACATTTACCAGCAGGCCCAGCAATTAGTGCCAACCCTAGCAACGTCGATGTCATTGGACTTAAATTAGCTGTTTGCGCCCACTCATATAAATCCGAAATGTTCAAACTCCCAGCTAAGGTAGAAAGTGTCACTACAGCCATCAGCAACAACAAGTCTCCTACCCGTTTAGTCCAAAATGCATCCCGCGCCGCTGTCACTACTAGTGGTTGAGCGTACCAGAAACCCACCAGCAAGTAAGTTGAAAGCGTCAAGACTTCCAAAAGCGCATAGCTGAGAAACAAAGAATCACTGATTGCTAGACCACATAGCGCTGCTTCAAAAAATCCCAGTAGCCCAAAAAAACGCGCTAACGACCAGTCCTTTTCCATATAACCCAGAGCGTAAACTTGTGCCAGTAAGCTTAACCCTGTAATTAAAACTGTTGCCCCAATGCTGACTGGGGATAGTTCCAAGGAAAAAGATAAGTCTAAATCTGCTGCTTTGAACCAATTGATTAGTAAGGTTTCTGGTTCTCTATCCCAGACATTTTTAAATACAAACAGGCTATGAACAAAAGCTAAAACGGTCGTCAACAAGTTGAAGTATGCCGCAGGTCTGGGCCCTGTTCGCCTAATTATTCCTATTCCCCACGGCAATGTCAAAATTGCGCCCGATAAGCTATACAAAGGCACAAACCAACTTGTTGAAAATAGAAATTGCTCCATTTAAATTTCCCTTGATGACTCAGCCTTGATTTTAAAAAAATTCCAACCAATTATTTATTTAATAAGATTAATTTACCAAAATTACCAATGTTTCTTTACTATTATTTTAACTGAACTTCCAAAAGTACTTTTACTTAACGCTACCCTATTAAACATAAGTAAAATATAACTTTACATAAGCAAAAGCATTTACTTGCCTTAATATCACTGACCTTTTTACATTTGTATTTCTACTTTAACCAAAGTAATTTATACGATATATTTGAAAAACTTATATATGTTTCACCTAGTCATTGTACACTTAGAAATATTTGAAAAAAGATAGATACAGCAAAACATACAGCCGCTGCTTACCTTTTATCAGATAGGATTAGCCCTGGTTATGAATGTCGTTTTGTAAATGTGATAAAGAAATTATAAAGCATAAGTGCCTGCTCAAGGAATCTGTAAACTTTAATTGCTCAGAAGCCTAGATAACTTTTTGTTAAGTTTTTTAAAACTTTCTTATCATAAACTATTATAGTAATTTATATTGCCAGGAACGCCAAGCTTTCCTATGCTTAATTTGGAAGTGTTTTCTTAGCTATAAGATCAGGCTCTCCCCGTCAAAAAATTCAAACGACAGTACAGATTGCATTAATTTTGTAGGAGTTCTGCGATGCCAATTGCAGTTGGAATGATTGAAACGAAGGGCTTTCCAGCAGTGGTGGAAGCTGCTGATGCGATGGTGAAAGCCGCCCGTGTCACCTTAGTAGGGTATGAAAAAATTGGTAGCGCTCGCGTCACCGTGATAGTTCGGGGAGATGTATCGGAAGTGCAAGCTTCCGTAGCAGCTGGGGTTGAAGCGGCAAAAAGAGTCTTTGGTGGTGAAGTGTTATCCACTCACATCATTGCTCGTCCTCACGAAAACCTGGAATACGTCTTGCCGATACGTTACACAGAAGCGGTGGAACAATTCCGTACTTAAAAGCTGTTTAAACAAAGAAATTAACGCTTTTTGCCTGAAAAGAGCATCACTTTTGTCCAAGACTAAAAACTTTGAAATAGGGATTAAAACTAATGTCAATTGCAGTGGGAATGGTTGAAACGCTGGGCTTTCCAGCAGTGGTGGAAGCTGCTGATGCAATGGTGAAAGCTGCTCGCGTCACTTTAGTAGGTTATGAAAAAATCGGTAGTGGTCGGGTGACGGTAATTGTTCGGGGTGACGTTTCGGAAGTGCAAGCTTCCGTAGCTGCTGGGGTTGAATCTGTAAAGCGGGTCAACGGCGGACAAGTGTTGTCTACTCATATCATTGCTCGTCCTCACGAAAACTTGGAATACGTCCTCCCAATTCGTTATACCGAAGATGTAGAGCAGTTCCGAGAAAATGTGAATGCAATTCGTCCTTTCGGTAGAAGACCGTAATTTGTAATGCAAATTGCCAAAGTTCGCGGCACAGTAGTTAGCACCCAAAAAGAGCCAACTCTTAGAGGTGTGAAACTACTGTTGTTACAATTAGTAGATGAAAACGGCAATATCCTACCAGAGTATGAAGTAGCAGCAGATATTGTGGGAGCAGGAGTAGATGAGTGGGTACTCATCACTCGTGGTAGTGCCGCTCGTCAAGTTGTTGGCAATGAACAGCGTCCATTGGATGCAGCAGTGGTGGCGATCATAGATACTATTTACGTTGAAGATCGCCTCATTTACAGCAAAAAAGATCAATATTGATAGTCATTGGTCATTGGTGAGCCAGTGCGGTCTTCTCCCAAAGGGAGAGGCTAGCGCCAAGGGGGTTTCCCCCATGAGCAACTGCGAACCCGAAGGGTCATTAGTCATTAGCTGTCGACAAATGACAACTGACAAATGACAACTGACAAATGATAATAGAGGAGGAATCTCGCGATGGCAGTCCGCAGCACGGCGGCACCCCCAACCCCGTGGTCAAGGAATTTAGCTGAACCCAAAATCCATGAAACTGCTTTTGTGCATTCATTCTCCAATCTGATTGGGGATGTACGAATAGGTGCAAATGTAATCGTTGCTCCGGGGACTACGATTAGAGCGGATGAAGGCACACCTTTTTATCTGGGTGAAAACACTAACATTCAAGATGGTGTTGTCATTCATGGGTTGGAGCAAGGCCGAGTAATTGGCGACGATCAAAATAAATACTCAGTATGGATTGGTAAAAACGCTTGCATTACCCACATGGCTCTAATTCACGGGCCAGCTTATGTAGGTGATAATTCCTTCATTGGCTTTCGCTCTACGATATTTAATGCCAGGGTGGGTGCAGGTTGCATCGTAATGATGCACGCTTTGATTCAAGACGTAGAGATTCCCTCTGGGAAGTATGTACCTTCGGGAGCGATAATTACCAGCCAGCAGCAAGCCGATCGCTTGCCAGATGTGCAAGATCAAGATAAAGAATTTGCTCATCATGTGGTTGGAATTAATCAGGCATTACGAGCTGGTTATCTCTGTGCTGCGGATACTAAATGTATAGCACCCATTCGGGATGAGAACGCTAAATCTTATACAGGTAATGGTATTACTGTTTTAGAGTTGGAAAGGAGTAGTGAAGTGTCGAGCAATAGCTTGGGTGGAGAAACAATAGATCAGTTACGGTATCTATTGGGGCAAGGGTATAAAATTGGTACGGAACATGTAGACCAAAGACGTTTCCGCACGGGTTCTTGGACTAGTTGCCAACCAATCGAACCGAGATCGCTTGGTGAAGCGATCTCAGCCTTAGAAGGCTGTCTACAAGAGCATAGCGGCGAGTATGTCCGACTGTTTGGCATTGACAAAGATAGACGGCGCGTGCTAGAAGCCATTATCCAACGTCCCGATGACGATCCAAAACCAGCTAGCAGCTTTAAAGCTCCAGCTAGTCATGGTAATAGCAGTTACAGAAGCTACAGCAACAGCTATGATAATGGTAATAGTAACGGTTCTAGCAGTGGCAAAGTCAGTAGCGAAACTTTAGAGCAAATTCGCCAGCTCTTGGCAGGTGGTTACAAAATTGGCATGGAACACGTAGATGAGCGGCGTTTCCGCACTGGTTCCTGGACTAGTTGCAAGCCAATTGAAGCAACTTCCACAAATCAAGTCATCTCCGCTTTGGAAGAATGTATCGCAAGTCATCAAGGCGAGTATGTACGTTTAATCGGCATTGACACCAAAGCGAAACGGCGGGTACTAGAAGCCATTATCCAACGTCCAAATGGTCAAGTAGTTTCCTCTGGTGGTCAGAAATCATATACTAGTACTAGCAGTAGTGCAGCATCCTATGATAGGGGAACAGCTAGCAGTAACCGTTTGAGTTCTGAAGTAGTAGACCAACTTCGGCATTTATTGGCTGGTGGGTCTAAAATTAGCCTTGAACACGTGGATGAGCGCCGCTTCCGTATAAATTCCTGGACTAGTATCGGTCAAATTCAAGCCTCCTCAGAAAGAGAAGCAATCGCAGCTATAGAAGCACACCTTGGCGAATACGAAGGGGAATATGTACGCTTAATTGGTATTGACCCCAAAGCCAAACGACGGGTATTAGAAACTATTATCCAACGTCCAAATGGTCAAGTAGCCTCCTCTGGCAGTCAGAAATCATATACTAGCAGTGCGCCCTCTACTACTGCTACAGCCACAGCCACAGCTACTGCTACCCGCTTGAATAGTGAAGTAGTAGACCAACTCCGGCAATTATTGGCTAGCGGCTCAAAAATTAGCATTGAACACGTAGATCAACGACGGTTCCGTACAGGTTCTTGGACTAGTACTGGTCAAATTCAAGCCTCCTCAGAAAGAGAAGCGATCGCCGCCATAGAAAGACAACTCGGCGAATACCAAGGTGAATATGTGCGCTTAATTGGTGTTGACCCCAAAGCCAAGCGTCGTGTATTAGAAACGATTATTCAACGACCATAATAGTGCTGAGTTAAAAGTGCTGAGTGCTGAGTTAACACTTTAAAGACACCAGTCACACCAACTGTAAACTCAGATTTTAGAAGATACTAATTACTCAGCACTCAGCACTCAGCACTCAGCACTCAGAACTTCATCCGGCTTCCGAGGTTAAAATTTCCATGTCTGTGCCGCTACTGCGCCTCAGCAATAACTTTGATACTTACATTAGTGGTGAGGTGACTATTCATCCAAGCGCGGTACTTGCACCTGGGGTAATCCTCCAAGCGGCTGTAAACAGCAAGATCGTCATTGGACCAGGGGTCTGTATTGGTATGGGAGCAATTCTCCAAGTCCATGAAGGCACCCTAGAGGTAGAAGCAGGTGCAAACCTGGGAGCCGGTTTTTTGATGATTGGCAAAGGCAAAATTGGCGCAAATGCTTGTATTGGTTCAGCGACTACAGTTTTTAACTATTCGGTTGAACCCGAACAAGTAGTACCGCCTGGTTCAATTTTAGGAGACACCAGTCGGCAGATTGAGCCAACAAAACAGCTAGAAGCATCTACAAATAACCCAACTTCTACTACAAATACACCATCTAAGGAAGAAGAAAATAGCTCAGGTGGAGTTCAGGAAAAGGTAATTTCCTCAACTAACTTCTCAGCTTCGGCTTTTGTAGATTTCAAACAAAACAAGTCGATTTCTTATTTTAAATCTCCCGCCACTCCCGAAAGTCAGTCTCCTCCTGTAGAGGAACCGACCAATGATACTGACTCCACCTTGGGGGAATCCCAAGAGTCAACAGAACATCATTCAGATCCCAGTCAGTCTGCCTTAGAATCCCCTAATGGTTTTGGGACTCAAATTTATGGACAAGGGAGCATAAGCAGACTGTTGACTACATTGTTTCCTCACAGACAATCCTTGAACGACCCAAACCCTGACGATTAGTCAGAGTAAGTGTTAATTGTAAGTTGTCGGCTTTTTCCGTATTTTGGAGAATTCATCATGGAAACATATAATCAACGGTCGATTCGTACTATCCAGGGAGCGAGTAGTCAAGAAACCTTTCAGGATACTGCTTTGGGTTTGGTTTCTTGCCGTAGCTTTCCGGCAATCGTTGGGACGGCTGATATGATGCTGAAATCAGCGGGAGTTCACCTGGTTGGGTATGAAAAAATTGGTAGTGGTCATTGTACTGCGATCGTTCGGGGTGGAATTGCTGACGTGCGTCTGGCGGTAGAATCTGGCGTGCAAACGGCTGAACAGTTTGGTCAGTTGGTTTCTAGTTTAGTGATTCCCCGACCTTATCCCAACCTAGATATAGTGCTTCCCATTACGACTCGTTTCACTAAATTAATGCAAGAGGGCAATTCCAGCCGTCTGAGTAACCAAGCAATTGGTTTGGTAGAAACGCGAGGATTTCCCGCGATGGTAGGAGCATGTGATGCCATGCTCAAAGCTGCTGATGTTCATTTAGCAGCTTATGAAAAAATTGGTGGGGGTTTGTGTACGGCAATTATTCGTGGTTCTGTAGCAAATGTGGCGGTAGCAGTGGAAGCGGGAATGTTTGAAGCAGAACGCATTGGGGAATTGAATGCAGTGATGGTAATTCCTCGGCCGCTGGACGAAATGGAGTTAACTTTGCCATTAGCAAGCTGCTGGATAGAAGAACGCGAACCGTTAAACTTGCCAGTGAATATTAAAGAACAAGTTGCAGAAATAGAGGTACTGAGATTACCAGACTTAACCAAGCTACCGACAAAAGTTCAAGAAGAATTATGGAATGATGAATGATGATAGATGAATTTTGTCAAATCATCCATTCAGCATTCATCGTATAGATAGAAGGCATCTTACGCTTTAGCTATTCTGAATAATAGCTTTTTCAATCCATAAGTAAATATTTTTGTTTTAATATAAGTAATAGAGTTTTATCTATGATAAAACTCGTAACTTTCTGTGAGCATCACTATATCATTTGCCAGTGTTCAGTAATACTAGTTTTATATCTATTAATCGCTATATATAGGAGAATCACTCTTGAACCAAGCGACGCTGCACCAGTTAAAGGTGTTCGAGGCAGCGGCACGGCACAGTAGCTTTACTCGTGCTGCTGAGGAATTGTTTCTCACCCAACCTACCGTTTCTATGCAGATCAAGCAACTCACAAAATCAGTAGGTTTGCCATTATTTGAGCAAGTGGGGAAGCGATTGTATCTGACAGAGGCAGGACGGGAATTGTTTGCTACTTGTCGGCAGATTTTTCACAATATCGCCCAGTATGAAATGAAGGTAGCAGATTTAAAAGGGCTAAAACAGGGACAATTACGTTTGGCAGTGATTACAACAGCAAAATATTTTATCCCACGTTTGTTAGGGCCATTTTGCGACCTTTATCCAGGGATTGATATCTCGCTGCAAGTAACAAATCACGAACAAATTTTAGAACGGATGAATCAAAATTTGGACGACTTATATATTATGAGTCAAATTCCAGACAATATCGATGTGACTTGTGAACCATTTCTAGAAAATCCTTTGATAGTTTTTGCACCGACTAATCATCCTTTATCCAAAGAAAAAAATATTCCTATACAACGCCTGTCTAACGAACCTTTTATTATGCGGGAACCAGGTTCAGGAACTCGTCGCGCCGTCCAAAAGCTCTTTGAAGAAGAAGGGGTAGTAGTAAAAGTCAAGCTAGAATTGGGAAGTAACGAAGCAATTAAACAAGCGATCGCAGGTGGTTTAGGAATTTCTGTTTTATCACGTCATACCTTACTATCAGACGCTTCAGAGTTCAGCATTTTAGATGTGCAACACTTCCCCATTCAGCGGGATTGGTACATGGTTTATCCATCTGGCAAGCAGCTATCTATCGTCGCTCGTGCCTATTATGAGTATCTACTAGCAGCGGCAAAAAATATTGTTAAACAAAAAGCTGATACTGCTTATAGTACCTTTGAACCAATTAATGGATAAGAGAATTCGTAATTTGTAGTTCGTAATTCATAATTACGAATTCTCTAAAGGGGTTGACTGTTAGACCGGTAAACATTGACAATTAACCAGCAGAATCATTAAAAATGGGGGAAAACTGGCAGTGGTTAACCCGGAAATACCATCTTGGCGCAAAACAGTACAAAGCGAGATTGTAGCTGTTACGGTGTATTCTGACAGAGCATTGGTTACACGGCGAGGTGTAGTTGATTTAACAGGAATCGAACAGGAATTAGTAATTACCCCAGTGCCAATGACTCTAGAAACTGAGTCTGTTAGGGTTAGCGGTACAGGTACGGTAGGGGTGCGCTTGATGGGAGTTAGTAGCGATCGCCTCTACACTACTGAACCTGTAGCAGAACGAGTAGCACATTTGACAAGGCAAATTCAGCAATTAGAAGCAGAAAAACGCCACTTGCAAGCCCAAGTAGACGCTTTGGCATTGCAATCTAATTTTATCGCTGGCTTACGCGAAAAAACAGAAGAACCCTTTGCACAAAGTTTGTCTCGGAAAAATCTCAGCCTCAGCGAAACTTTGGATTTCCTCAACTTTCTTGGCAGCCAGTATAGTGAATATGCGATCGCATCTGGAGAGTGCAAAACTCAACAGCAGGAATTAGACAAACAACTGCAAGCACTCCACACCTCATTGCAAATCATCCAAACGCCCCATCCTAAAGAGAGTTTTAGCTTAGTTGTAGCAGTTGAAGTCGCGGGTGAAGGCGAATTTGAATTAGAGATATCCTACATTGTAAATCGCGCTAGTTGGAATCCGCTTTATGACTTGCGCTTTAGCACTACTAGCGAGATTGTACATTTGAGTTACCTTGCAGAAATCACTCAAAGCACTGGTGAAGATTGGATTGGTGCAAATCTCACTCTTTCTACCGCTAAACCGGGATTAGGTACGCTTCCACCCAAACTTGAACCCTGGTATATTGATACGCCACTTCCTCAAAGAATGCGACGATCTCGGCTAGCTGCCCAGCCACCACTACTCCCTAGCATACCAGAACCGCCTGCTTCTGCTGCCAGAGCAGATTGGCAAGAAGAACAAGACGAAGTTGCAGAGGATAGTCTGATTCCAGCAGAAACCATTACAGCAGAAGTATCCAAAGAAGGGAGTGTAGTCACCTTTAAATTAAATGGCGGTGGTAATATACCCAGCGATGGCGCACCTCATAAGACTACGATTTTCAACGATGATTATCCTTGTAGCTTCGATTATGTAGCAATGCCGCGCTTGGTAAGTTTTGCTTATCTGCAAGCGAATGTGAAAAATAGTCCCAACGGTGCGACTTTGTTACCAGGCAAAGCGAATATTTTCCGCAACAACGTTTTTATTGGGACAACTCAGTTAGAAAATATTGCACCAGGGCAAGAATTCAAACTGAACTTAGGAATTGACGAAGGTTTAAAAATTGAGCGCGATTTAGTTGAGCGCCTGGTAGATAAAAGATTAATTAGCAACCAGCGCCGGATTACTTATAGTTATCGGTTGATTGTTACTAACTTAATAGAGAAAGAAGTAAATCTAAAATTAACTGAACAATTGCCAGTTAGCCGCAACGAGCAAATTAAAGTACGTCTCAGTCGCAGCAATCCACAAATTCAACTCGGTGAAATGGGGATTTTAGAATGGCTGTTAACTCTTCCAGCCCAAGAGCGACGAGAGATATATTACCAGTTTAATGTTGAACACCCGCCCGACTTAATGGTAGTTGGGTTAGATATTTAGGGAATCTTAACAAATATTTTCAAAGCGCGGCTCAATCAGAAGTTTAACTTGCTGGCTTAATACTAATTTTTGACAGAGACTCTCTAATTTTTTCTATCTTCTTTTTCAAAGACTTGGAAATAGATTCTGTTGATTTAATTACTGCTAGTAAATCATCAGTAGAGATAGTATCTTTATTATCAATAAAAGCATTTTCAATAGTTTCTTTAACTATAGCTTCGATATCAGCACCACAATAACCTTCTGTTTGGTCTAATAAACTAATAATATCTATATTTTTATGGTATTTACCTCTTTTTTTTAAATGAATTTCAAATATTTTTTTTCGCTCTTCTCCATTAGGCAAATCAACAAAAAAAAGCTCGTCGAACCTACCTTTTCTCAAAAATTCAGCAGGAAACTTGGAAATGTCATTAGAGGTTGCTACAACAAAAACAGTATTTTCTTTTTCTTGAATCCAAGTTAAAAAGTTTCCAAATAATCTGGTAGTGACATCACTCCCTCCGCCTGATTCACCAATTCCTGCAAAGGCTTTTTCGATTTCATCTACCCAAAGAATACAAGGACTAACAGCTTCTGCTATTTTTATTGCTTTACTAAAGTTTTCTTCGCTTTCCCCTACATATTTACCTAACAATTTACCGATATCTAAACGTAACAGAGGAACTTCAAACAATCGGGCAGTAGCTTTAGCTACTAAACTTTTACCACATCCAGGCATTCCTACAAGCAGGATTCCTTTAGGAATGTCTACACCGTATTTAATTGCTTGGTCTAAATTTTTAAAAACTTTAGCTTTTTTCTGTAGCCAAAAGATAAGCTTATTAAGACCACCAATATCATTTATAGTTTCTGGAAAATTGAGAATTTCTAACGTGCCAGTCTTTTTGATAAACTGCTCTTTCTCTTGAATAATTAGTTGCTTATCATCTTTATTAATTGCACCACCATTTTGATAAGCCAAATTCAGTATTTGAATAATTTCAAATTCGCTCAATCCTTTAAAAGATAGTGCTAATTCTTCAATAACATTATTTTCTACATTGCAATTTAAATTTTGAGAAAACTGTTTAATGATGTTTCTAATTTGATTAACTTGAGGAATAGGGATGTCAAATACTGTAATTAAGTTTTCCAACTCGTTAGGAATAACTAGCTTACTAGCTACCATGAAAATAGTAGTATAAAAATTTTCTCTATTTAAAGTTTTGAGAGCGATTGATTTGAGTAATGCTATTACTTTAGGATTATCTAAATAAAAATGAATATCTTTAAGAACTAAAAAGTTTTCTCCATCATCTTCATGATAAAAATTTAACAAAAAAGTTTCTATATCGTAGCTAATATTATAACACTTAGGATTTTTCGATTCAAAATAAACATAGCCACCAGCATCATTATATTCGTGTATTTCCTGATTAGTTACAACCTGCTTAATTAAAATATCCACTGCGTTAAAATCGAAATGTTTAATATAAATAATTGGTCTTAACGCATCAACATAAGAGGCTAATAGATGAACTGCATTACTAGTCATCACTAGGAATATTAAACCTCCAAATAACCAATTTCATGTTCGGAATTATTACTCTTATAATCTATACCATCTAAAATAGGAAATTTACCGTTAACATCGTCTGCTGATAATGTCTCACCTTGTTTACAAGCATTTCTAACAAAGTTTCCTTCTCTCATTCCAATAATCATACATTTTTTGCCTTTTGGTTCGATATCTTCCCAGTATTCTTTTGTGTTTAGATTCCTTTTCTTAATATGCTCTTTCGTCAAATAAAATAATTTACGTATTATTATTTCTTTGTTTTCTGATTCGTTAGATAAGGGTATGTATTTTACAAAGTCATTATAATTATTTGAACAAAAACTTAACCCATTAAATACTTTTCCTATGGCTTCTTCTCTTTTAAACTTACCTAAGTTTATATTATGGTGAGCCACCATAACATCGTATCTATCAGTTAAATCGAGTACAAGACATTTAATACTAGCGTATTCAATTGCTCGCCAACTATAATCTGTATCATTTCTATAAAAAATTTCATTTAATGAAATATGTTCTTTAAATTCTTCATAAATAAAATTATCTGGACAGCCACAACTAATTTCGGTTGTCAGTTGCCTAATTTTTTTGCTTATTGGATCAAAGTCGAAAAAAACTTTTCTCAAAGTGGGATTCATTAATGAAGCAAATATTGCTAATGGTGCTTTTTCTAGAAAATCATCATAAAATCTTATGGAATTATATATGAAAACGTCTATATAATTCTCAGAAATCTGTTTCATGCTGTTTTTAACAAGTGCTATATTGTCTTTATCTTCTAACATTCCTCTCAATAAAGAATCATAACCATCGCAATAACTTTTTATTACAGCTTGATGTTGAAAATTACTTTTCTCTATCTGAGCCAACCTAGCACGCCATTGTGTACGCAAATCAAAACTATAGAAAAGTTCTTCCAATTGGTGAGATTCAATATTAACTATAAATATCTTAATGAGTTCTCTGATAATTTCTCGATAATCTTTTGATTTTATAGCTTCAATCTTTGATAACTCTTCTGTATATCCTTTGCAAAAAAGCCACTTTTTTAGTAATCCGTTACCATAGTATGTTAAAATATCATCTATGTTAAAATTTTCTGTCAATCCATTTAAATCTCTAACTGGATTCTTATCAAGTATAAGATTAAATTTGATTGTTTTTACCATTGATTACTTCCTTAAGATTATTAATTACTAAAAACGTATTGCATTCCAAACTTTTTGAGCCGTATTTGTTACTGCTTTCACGGTATTTTGAGCAACTTGTACAGTTCTTTCAACAATGTTTTTAACCGTACTTTCGGCAACCTCTCTTACTTTTTTAACTCCCGTTCTGATACCTTGTGCTATTTGATTTCCCGCTAACTTTCCAACAGCAGCACCTGCAACAGCACCTACAACAGCACCTACCGGACCGAAAGCACTACCTATCGAAGCACCAATTGTCGCTCCTGTTAAAGTACTTTTAACCTTGACTACTTTTTCCGCCATAACTCCCATACCAGCAATAGCTCTATCGGCAATATAGTCCATTGCTTTAGCGACTTTCATTTTACCTTGAGCAACTTTATAGCCTACTTTTGCAAGAGTCATACCCATATCCACCATGACGGCTATTCCCGTAGCATCAATGTTATGAAGTGCTTCGATATGAAATTCATCCTTAGCAACAATAAACCCAGAAGTAACTAACTTTTTAATTACTAAATCATTATCATCAAAATCATCTTCAAAATATTGTTTAGCTATACTAATACTATTATTGTTCTCAGAACCAAAATTTTTGACTAAAGATTCGACTTGTTGACCGATGGAGACAGTAGTAAGTAAAGAATTATTTTGAATCGAGCCTATTGTTTCTGAAAATACCGCTTGTTCGTTTGTTGGCTCTCGTACCGGAGAAAAAACTTCAACATCTTCATTCAATAAAGAACTAAGCTGCTTGTTATTTGTTTTAGCTAATTCAGATTGAATTTCTCTTACTATTTTTGCTATTTCTCGTGTATCTTTAATATTAGTAATACTTTTTATACTTGCTTTAAAATAACTTAATTTTGACTTTCCTTTGTTTTGAGCATCAATTAAATCTCGATGAAAACTTTCTATGAAATCAATAGCTTCTAACCCATCATTAACTTCACTTATAACTTTGTCAGTTTCTTTTAATCCATCTCTTTCTTCAACAAATTCATGGCAAAACTCTTTGACATCTTGTTTATCGACTTGTGCGTCGTACTTAATTAATATTTCACTAATGACTTTAGCAGCATATTCTTTCTCTTGAACTGAAATCAATTCACGCTTAGTCGATATAGTCATAGTTTTCTTACTGTAAATTTAAAAGTAGTAACTTATACTTTGAATTTCGCACAAAAAAGAATGTGTTTGCAGACTAGCCAAACAAAACACAAGTATAAAAAAAGACAGATATCGGTTAATTGAAACTATTTTACTACAAATAGGCGATCGCAGATAAGTTAACTTTATCCCTATCATCAGTCTTTTTTTTGTCAAGCCATATTGACTATTTGTAACGAAATTGTTATATTTATTTATATAAGATAACAAAAGAAAGAAAAGAAAAAACTATGTACACCACCACCAACGAAGACGGCATTCTCAACAACTACGCAGCAGAACCCAAGATGTACTACTCTGAGTACCCAGCAATTTGGGAACAACGTAAATACGTTTTACAGGGTCTTTTTGCAACTTTAATCGTCACCGCTTTAGTTTTGGTTGGTTTTAGCATTAGCTAAGATTTTTTGATTTCAGTATCGCTGTATCTCATCGTCATTCAGACTTCTCTCTATAACCCCGGTTAGTTTCGCCGGGGTTTTTTGTGTTTTACGTATCCCAAACGGTAGTGGTGTGCTGATAAGTCATTTTTATATTTACTATCAGTCTTTTTTTGTCAAGTCATGTTGACTATTTGTAACAAAATTGTTATATTTATTTACATAAAATAACAAAAGAAAGAAAAGAAAAAACTATGTATACCACCACCAACGAAGACGGCATTCTCAACAACTACGCAGCAGAACCCAAGATGTACTATGCTGAGTACCCAGCAATTTGGGAACAACGTAAATACGTTTTACAGGGTCTTTTTGCAACTTCAATCGTTACCGCTCTAATTTTGGTTGGTTTTAGCGTTAGCTAAAATTTTTTGATTTCAGTATCGTTGTATCTCATCGTCAATCTCACTTCTCGACTTTACCTCGGCTAAATTAGCCGGGGTTTTTTGTGTTTGTTGAGAATCAGTGCGATTTTATCTGCATCCTATTTTTTATCGCCCCGTCAGCAACAAACCACTGGTCAGCCATAAAATAAAGACAAATCAATAAAAGGGGGTGTTTATGGCAACCCAACTCGGTGACGCTAAATCTTCAACAGAACTAGTAGTATCTTGGGAAGCATTGCCCGCAGATTTTCACCTAGAGGATGAACCAGTGGAAAATACAGGTCAGCCACTATTAGCTGGTGCTTTGCGCGAAAGCCTTGAGATAAGTGGTTTCATCCAACCGCAGATGTTAATAGCCTCAAATTTTGGACTTTGTGCGACGATAAACGGGCAATTTATAGCTAAAGCACCCGACTGGGTTTATGTGCCATCGGTAAATCAGGTTTTAGGAGAACGCAAAAGCTACACACCCAATTTAGATGGAGATATTCCAGCAATTGTAATGGAATTTCTATCTGACACTGAGGGTGGAGAATACTCTTTTAAACGAACCTATCCACCAGGAAAATGGTTTTTTTACGAGCAGATTCTTCAAGTCCCAATTTACATAATTTTTGATCCAAATGGTGGTTTATTAGAATTTTACCAACTCGAAAACAGGCGCTACGAGTTAAAGCAACCTGATGAAAATGGTCGTCATTGGATTGATTCAATGGGTTTATTTCTGGGAACCTGGCAAGGAACAAAAGAAGCCAGAACTGGTTACTGGTTGCGCTGGTGGGATGAGGCAGGTAATTTGTTACTTTGGGCAATGGAACAAATTGAACAGGAACGCCAGCAAAAAGAACGGCTAATTGCCTATTTACAATCTCAAGGTATCGATCCAAATAATTTGCCTTAGCATATATAGCAAGGGGCTGGGGACTGGGGACTGGGGACTGGGGACTGGGGACTGGGGACTGAGTGAAAAACCTTTTTGTGTCTAAGTTTTATCGTCTGTTGATGTCCTAACCACCAAGGCTTGTGCTATACAAATAAAATTTTCAAGTATTTGAGTGACTCAGTTTAAGCAAATAAGTGCTACAACCGTTACGTCTATCAAGGAGTGGGGCATCATACAGAAATTCAAGTAAAGCTGAAAAAGCTAATCGCCGGAAAAAAGGCACGAGAGGAAAAAAATAGGTTTTTGCTGAATCAAAAGCCAGAATTATTCGTCAGTTAAACTATCAATTCCCTACTTATTTCTCCTGGAGGATGATTTATGTCATCACAAATGCTGCGGTTGATATCTTTGGGCAGTCTTGGCTTATCTTTGTGTCTGGGCAATTCGGCAGCAATGGCGCAATATGATTCTAATGGCGATGGTGTAGTAGTACCAACAGTACCATCAGGTGGCACATCAGCACCAGTTCCAATAGACACATCCACAGGTGTACCACCTTCACCCTCTGCTGATGGTACAACTCGGTTTACCTGTCAGACTTATAATGGACAGTATACTGTCATGTACCAGCCACAAAGTCAACCAGGACAATTCTTTCCTTGGGCAGCACCTGCGGCTTTAGGTGGTGGTTGGGACGCACAAAGGCGTTGTACAGCAATTGCCAGTCGTTTGGAACTTTATCGCCCAGATGGTTTACAAGAACTCCAGACAGCCGTAGAAAATAACGAAAATATTGTCTGCGTCACAACAGAAGCTAACCCAACCTGTAGAATTGTGTTGACAGTCCCGCGTGGCAAAGATCCCTACGTTATCCGCAATAGCATTTTCCAAAACTTGACTACTGCTGACAGTGGACAACAAACTATTGCCGTTAACACTTATGGCGATCGCAGTAGTGGAGGCAACGAATTATATAATTTAGGACGCACACTTCTAGGCGGTGGCAATAATCGGGTTAGCTCATCGAGAAGTGGGATTAATCTGAAACCTTTCCTCGATCGTCAAGATGGTGGTACTGGAAACAATTTGCGCAGTGGAGTTGCAATTCGTCGTCAGTTTCAACCTAACGGCGTTCGTCTCAACCCTGGTAAATTCCGGTAAGCAAGAGTGGCTTTTAATACAAAATGACTTTCAAATAAAAAATATCCAACTACTTATTGTGGGGCGGACATCTTGTCCGCCTTTTTTTATGGGCATAAAATTGCTGTCCCTCCGACTTATTCAAAATGTCGGGGATCTAAATCCATCTGTATATTATTTATTCTTTTAACCTTTTGCTAGCAGTTTCTTAACGTTGCTGAGATAACTTGAGGTTGCTGAATATGGATTAATACTAGTAAAAATAGTAGCTTTTTTGACTAAAAATAGTTTTTCTGAATAGTGATATTGCGATTGTCAATGTGACTCGATTATGTTTGCAAATTATTACTGGACATCAGCTTTTCAGGCAATTTTCAAACAATACAAAATAAGTGGCTGTTACTCGTTTCGTCTTTATTTAACGCAGATTTAATCGAACTCCGAATTCTCTGTGTACTCTGCGCCTCTGCGGTTCCCTATTCCCAATTTTCAAAGCAGTCTCATGTCTAGAATCTATCTCAGAATTAAACATGGTAACTACTAATACAATTCGCTTTTCTCAATTCAACGCTTCTTTGAATCGTAATGCCAAAGGTCAGTTAGTCAGCGATTTGTCTACCCCTGACAACGCTCAAGCAAAGGCAGTTGCAGAAATTATCCAGCTTAATAACCCGGATGTGTTGCTAATTAACGAGTTTGACTACTCCCCGGAAGCAGTTCAATTATTCCGGCAAAATTACCTAGCCGTTAGCCAGAATGGTACAACACCCGTTGACTACCCCTACTTTTACATCGCTCCTTCCAATACGGGTATTGCCTCTGGTTTTGACTTGAACAACAATGGCACAGCAGTTACAACCCCAGGCGAATTGGGATATGGCGATGATGCTTTCGGATTCGGGAATTTCCCTGGTCAATACGGGATGTTGCTGTTGTCCAAATATCCCATTGACACTGCCAACATCCGCACCTTTCAAAATTTTCTCTGGAAGGATATGCCCAATGCTTTGCTTCCTGACGATCCGACAACACCACAGCCAAATGACTGGTATTCTCAGGAGGAATTGGCAGTTCTACGCCTTTCTTCTAAAAGTCACTGGGATATACCCATCCAAGTAAACGGTGAGACAATTCATGTCCTCGCCAGCCACCCCACACCGCCAACCTTTGATGGTGTGGAAGACCGCAACGGTAAGCGCAACCACGACGAGATCCGCTTTTGGGCAGACTATATTACCCCTGGTAATGGTAATTACATTTACGATGATGAGGGTAAAACTGGTGGTATTGCTGCTGGATCGAGCTTTGTGATTGTGGGCGATCAAAATGCAGACCCGTTAGATGGTGATAGTTTTGACAACGCTGTTCGTCAACTGTTGCAAAATCCCAATATCAATACTAATGTCATCTTTACCAGTCTGGGTGCGCGCCAACAAGCAGACTTACAAGCTGGTGCAAACGCTAGCCAAAAGGGTAATCCTAGCTTTGACACCGCAGACTTTGCTGATACGACTCCCGGAAACCTGCGGACTGACTATGTGCTACCTTCCGCTAACCTGACAATTGCCAACTCAGGAGTATTTTGGCCTCTAAATACTGATTCAACGTTTCCTTTGGTAGGTACTTTTCCCTTTCCCAGTTCTGACCATCGCTTGGTGTTCGCAGATGTGCAAACCGGAGCAACCGAACCAGGTAAAACCATTCCCAATGTAAGATTTGTCGGGCAGAGTACTTTTACCACAGGCTTTATTCCTACTGGCGCGGCAGGAACTGTGAACGGAACACCAACTCCATTAGGAGGACTATCTGGTGTAACCTACGATGCAGTTAACAACCGCTACTATGCAATCTCAGACGATCGCTCCCAAGTTGCGCCTGCCCGCTTTTATACCTTCACTGCCACTGATTCCGGGGTGAATTTTACTAATGTCACACCCCTAAAAGATACCAGTGGTAAATTATTTGCACTCAATAGCCTTGACCCAGAAGGTATCGCTTTAACCAACAATGGTACAGTCTTTATCTCTTCCGAAGGCGAAGTAAACCCTGCTGCTGGTCGCGTTACCAATCCCTTCATTAAAGAATTTTCTTTGACAACAGGGCAAGAAGTGGCTTCGCTATTTGTTCCCCGCAAATTTTTACCAGTGGTAGAAGACACCAACGGCAATGGTGTTATCGATGCCGACGATACGCAGACATCAGGTGTTTACAATAACTTAGCCTTTGAAAGCCTTACCATTACACCCGACCAGAAAACCTTATTCACCGCCACCGAAAACGCGTTGTCCCAAGATGGATTAAAGGCTTCACTCACCAGTGGCAGCCCTTCTCGAATTCTGCAATACAATCTGGTTAGTGGACAACCAGAAAAAGAATACCTTTATATTACTGATGCAATTCCCGAACCACCCAATCCCAGCACAGGTTCTGCTGACAATGGTTTAGCGGATTTATTAGCAATAGATAATCGTGGCACATTACTGGCGTTAGAACGTTCCTTTGCCCAAGGTGTAGGCAACACGATCAAAATCTACGAAGTTTCTTTGCAAGGTGCAACTGACATTAGCTTCTACGATTCTCTCAATAATCTGAGTACTGAACAACTAGCAGCTATCCAACCCGCCCAAAAACGACTGCTGTTGAATTTAACTGACCTGAATCTGCCTACTGATGCAAACCACCCGATTACAGGAGTGGATAATATAGAAGGTCTTGCCTTTGGCCCCAAACTAGCAGATGGTCGTCAGTCCATTGTGCTGGTGAGTGACAACAACTTTAGCGGCAGCCAATATACTCAAATCCTGACTTTAGATGCAGACTTAGTTCCCACTGCTGCACCCACAGTAGAAACCCGCCCCAGTTTATTTGACGATGAAGATCCAACACTACCTGCTGTGGATCAAAACGCTGATGCTGATGATCCTGCCATTTATGTTAATGCCACAAATTCTGCCGATAGTTTAGTATTAACCTCAGTCAAAAATGCTGGACTGCGGGTTTATGACTTGTCTGGTAATTTGTTGCAAATAGTTAATCCTGGTGGCATTCGCTACAATAACATTGACCTGCAATACGGTTTTAAATTAGGCAATCAATCTATTGATATTGCTGTCGCTAGCGATCGCAACAATGATAAACTAGCAATCTTCAAAATTAATCCCAATCCCACCACCGCCGGACAATACTTGGAAGATATCACTGATAGCAATATTGGTACTATCTTCCAAGCATCACCTTTTGAACCTCCTTATTCTGCATCAACTCGCAGTTCTTACGGAGTTACCTTATACCGTAGCCCCATAACTAATGATTACTATGTCTTTACCAGTCGCCGGCAAACTGGAGATATAGCTCAGTTCAAATTGATTGACAAAGGGAATAGCAAAATTGGCGCTGAACTGGTGCGGGAGTTTACCATCCCCTCGCCCATCACAGAAGGGCGTTCTCCCCAAACAGAGGGTATGGTGGTTGACCAAGAAACCGGCTTTCTCTACATAGCCCAAGAAGATGTGGGCATCTGGAAATTCCAGGCAGAACCGGACGGTGGCACAACAGGCAAGCTGATCGATCGCGTCCGTTTTGAGGGTGGTTCTCACCTTACCGATGATGCCGAAGGGTTGACTATTTATTACGGCAAAAACGGCACAGGCTACTTGTTAGCATCCAGCCAAGGCGATAGCACCTTTGTTGCCTACACACGTGAAGGTAACAACGAATATGTGGGTAACTTTGCCATTGGTAACAATGGGCCAATTGACAGCGTGCAAGAGTCAGATGGGGCTGATGTAATTAATGTGCCACTGGGGTCTAACTTCCCACTTGGTTTATTTGTCACCCAAGACGGCTCTAATGAACCTGCCAAGACAATCGATGGCGAAAACATCAGTTCTAACTTCAAGTTAGTACCTTGGGAAAATATTGCCAATGCCTTCCCCAATTCTCTAAATATCGATACCACTAGTTACGATCCTCGCAATCCTGTTGCCCAACCCAAGCTGACTATCTATGAATTTGAAAACCTACCCAAACTAGGCACTACATCTAAAAATCAAGATATTTTCTTGGGTGGTTTTTCTGGGTTGTATTTCCAAGGGTTTGCAGCAAATGGCAACCTGAAATTTGTCACCAACACAGACCGTGGCCCCAATGGAGAACCTGATGGTGTCAAAAGACCATTTTTATTACCCGACTTCCAACCAGAAATAGTCAGCTTTGAACTCAACCGCACCACAGGTGAAATCAACATTACCAACAGAACAGAACTATTTCGCCAAGATGGAACGACCCCATTAACGGGATTGCCTAACTTGCAAGCTGTAGGAAACGGTTTAGCCTACACAGATGAAGTTGCCGTTGACTTAAACAACAATGTTCTACCTAACGATCCTTTGGGTGCTGATTTAGAAGGCATTGTAGTTGCCCAAAATGGAGATTACTGGTTGGTGGATGAGTACCGTCCGGCAATTTACCACTTTGACACTAATGGAAAGCTGATTGACCGCTTTATCCCTCAAGGAACTGCCACAGCACCCAACCCAGATCGATCGGCGGGAACTTTTGGCACTGAGGTATTGCCAGCAGTTTATGCCCAACGCCGCAATAATCGAGGATTTGAAGCTGTGGCCCTAGAAGGTAATAAATTATATGCCTTTATTCAGAGTGCGATCGATAATCCAGATGTCGCCAATGATGCAACTTCCAAAGCTTCTCTCAACCTGCGAATTCTGGAGTTTGATATTGTCACCAAGCAGGTAACAGGAGAGTATTTATATCGCCTAGAAGGTCTACCAGGAACCGATAAGATTGGCGATGCAGTTTCTTTGGGTAACGGCAAATTTGCAGTAGTTGAACGAGATGATAATGGTACATCTGCTGGCAATAAACTAATTTACCAAATTGATTTAGCTGGGGCGACCAACATCAACAATCCTGCTAACTTTACCTTGCCAGTTGGTAAAACTATTGAACAACTTACCTCTACAGAGTTAGCTGCTGCCAATATTACCCCTGTCAGCAAGAGTTTGATTGCTAATGCTGCTCAGTTGGGTTACACCAGGGTGGAAAAATTAGAAGGTCTAGCATTGGTAGCACCCAATACTCTAGCCTTGATTAACGACAACGATTTCAATATTACAGGTAATACGGCTGCTGAAAAACTGGGTATTCTTGAATTACCCAATAACCTAACAGGTGTAGAGCCTACTTTCCCGAACGGTTTTGGTTCTAGCAACAGCGATACTGTCAATCTTGAGTCAGGACAATTCTTTAATGCAGGTGATGGAGCAGACTTTGTAGAAGGCGCTGAAAGTAACACAATCCAAGCTGGAAATGGAGATGACACAGTGCTTGCAGGGAATAACTCTTCAGTTTTCGGGAATGATGGTAGCGATCGCATATTTATTGGTCAAAATGGCTCGGCTCAAAATACCAGTGTCGATGGTGGCAGTGGTGATGATGTTATTACTGTGGTGGAAGCCAATGGTAGTAATAATTTGTTTGGGGCGGCAGGTGATGATAATCTCACAGTAATTGAAGGTTCTCGTCAATCATTATTCGGTGGCTCAGGTAACGACATTCTCACAAGTAACGGTAGCAATAACCGTCTCTACAGTGGTTCTGGAGATGACAAACTCTTCGCTAATGTCAATGATTCCCTGTTTGGTGGCGATGGTGATGATGTGCTATTTGCTGGTCAAGGGGGTAGTAATAGCCTGAGTGGTGGTACTGGTACTGACCAGTTCTGGATTGCTAACGCCAGTCTGCCAACTAGCAAGAACATTGTGACTGATTTTACAGTTGGCATTGATAAAATCGGGCTGGGCGGTATTGGTGTTACTCAGTTTAATACCCTGACAATATTGCAACAGGGTAGTGATACTATCGTGAAAATCGGAAATACCGAGTTAGTTTCATTGCTAGGAATTACATCAACTAGGCTCGCAGCAAATGACTTTGTTTTCTCTGTCAGTGTTGTAGGTTAATTTGTTCGCCTAGTATGATTGTTACAGCTTCATTACACAGCAAAAGTTAATGAAGCTGTACTCAATGATTGCAAAAACCCTTATTTATACCCTTATTTATAAAGTTTTCCCGCAGCCTACGGATGCCAAGACGCGTTCGCCTTTGGCGTAATTACTCAATTTTTTTTAGTCTACCATCCCATATTTCTGCTCAATCAAACTCAACAGTCTGTTCTCAAATCGGGTCAAATGCGATCGCTTCAACTTCCCAAAGATTTCAATAGACTCTTGGCAAAAGTAACTTTTGCACTCTCGTGGGTAAAGGGTGCATGTTTGCATATTAAAGGTTTTTTGTTATTCCTTTCCCCCTTACCCTTTACCCTTTCCCCAACAAATGCCAAGAAGTCTAATAATGCTTCGATTGGTGCTTCTAAGTTTCCATTATGCTTTTGTTATTCGGCACGCAAAACATTTAAAAGCTTGCTGTCCTGAAAGATTGTCATAGTACTTTTGGTCAATCAAGACATTAGCTGCTTCATAGTATGGTGTGCCTAAATCTTGAGCCATTTGTTGTTGGGAACCAAACCAATTAGGCACAAAAATAGTATCTTCTCGAATTCCCTGCCAAAGCAATGCTGTGCCTTTAATCGATCCTCTGGGACTTTCAACAATAATCTCATCACCATTTTCAATACCAGCAGTTTGCGCGGTTTTTGGGTGAATTTGTACTAAGCGAACACCATTTTTTTGCTTGCCTGTGTAAGTCCAGTGAGTAACAGAATGAAAATGAACTATACTAGACCTGCCAGTAGTCCCCATTAGTGGGTACTTTTTATGTATTTCATTAGTCGAAAGTTTTCCCAACATCACATTGTGAGTCAGTGCGTGGGGATTCACCGGATTTTTTACTAGTTCTGCTAGATACTCGATTGTCGGATTTCTACCTGTAACTTCTGGGTGGGTATAGAAAATAGGTAATGCAGAGTGTCCTGCTTTAGTCAACTGCTTTTGTAACTGTGAAGTGTAGATTTCCACTTTTCCACTAGGAGTTAGAAATCGTTTACCAATATTATCAACATTGAGGCTTTCTGCGGCCTGATACCAAGACGAACTATCCAGATAAAGAGTGCTGACACCAGGATGATCTACTGTTGGGCAAGGCCAACGTAAGGGTTCGGTGCGTTCACTCAGCCTTTGTTGAGTCATACCAGCCATGCCTGGAGTGTTCGCCACAAAAGTTGCCCACAGATGGCGGTAGTCTTTCCAAGAAGAAGGAAAGTTGTCTTGCCAGTATTGCGGTGGATTACGTTTGTCTAATTTAGCTGTGGCGTGTGCTAATTCAATCCAAATGTGCCAATCTGGTTTCGATTCACCTACAGGAGGAACTACTTGTTGTTGCCAACGAATCGCCCTGTCATCTCGTCGCATATAAACAGTTTCCATCTCAAAACCACTGGTGACGGGCAAAATGATGTCGGCATAATAAGCCGATTCTTCCATAAATAATCCCGTGTAAACATAAAATTCTAATTGGCGGTAAGCCTGTTGTACTTTAGTTGTGTTGGAACAAGCTAGCAGAGGATTGCCTTGAGTTATGAGTGCTTTGAGTTGATAAGGTTGACCGGAGATGATAGCTTCGCTAAGATAATCCGGCCCAACTGGTAAAGCTATATCTTTTTTAGGTATCTTGCCTTGAATCGGTGGTAGATTTAATCCCCCTGGCCAAGTGTTGTGCATGAAATTGCAGCCACCACCAGGAATACCAATATTGCCCGTAATCGCCGCCAAGAATGCCAGACAGCGGTAAGTATCAAAAGCATTCAGTTGATGGGAAATACCTGCATTGCAGAAAATGGCAGCAGGCTTGGTTTTAGCATAAGTTTCAGCTATAAATTTGATTTTTGATACTGGAACATCCGTAATTTCTGCCGCCCATTCTGGTGTGTAATTATTGCTCTTGAGGTGTTTTTTGAGTTCTTCAAAACCCAGCACCCACTTTTGTACAAAAGCAGCATCATATAAGTTATGAGTAACTATGTGGTAAAGCATTGCTAAGACTAAAGCTAAGTCTGTGTGTGGTTTGGGTGCAATCCACTCATCAGCTTGCGCTCCTGTGGGAGTTAAGCGTGGGTCGATGACTACTAATTTGGCTTTGGTTTTCGCTCGGCTTCTCAAAAGGTAAGTAAAGGTAACAGGATGAGTTTCTGCTTGATTCGTACCCAAAAACAGGAAGAATTTAGCCGAGCCTAAGTCTTCTTTTTTAGTCGCGCCATCAATCCCATAACCATTGGTAAAATTGCCTAATCCAAATGTCCAAGCCAAGGCATTGCCACCAGCATCATTACATACAGGCCCGACATCAGTATCGTTGGGACTGCCCAACAAATTGAAATAGCGTCCGACCAAAGAACCTGTTCCCCGTGGTAATCTACCAGAAGTTTTATTCGCGATCGCTCTAGCTTCTCCAGCATCTCTAAGTGCCAAGAACTTGCTGGCGATGATTGAAAGAGCTTCATCCCAAGAAATCTGCTCAAATTGTGAATCTGGTGAACCTTTCTCTCCTGCAACCCGCTTCATCGGGTATTTTAGCCGAAAGCGATTGTAGACTAACTCAGTCATCATTGGCCCCTTGATGCAAAAACCACCAGCCTGTACTGGATCGTCCGGTTCACCTAAGACATCTACAATCCGTCCGTCTTTGACATGAACTTTCAGACGACACAGAGAATTACAAAATTGGCAAGCACTATTAACAATCTTGTCTGGCTGTAAGGCTGCTGATTTCTCGGTAAAGTCAAATTCAGTGCTTTGAGAAGGAATCTCCCCGCAATACACTTCACTTGCTGCATCTGCCACATCTTTTTTTAGTAACTCAACTCCAGTAACCGCAGCTGTGCTAATGGCTACTCCTTGGAGGAAACTACGCCGCGAGGTCTTTTTCCTGCTCTTTGATGTCATGGAAATAGTCTCCTTATTATTTCGCACTGACTAAAGCTTTTCACAAAAACATCGCAAAGCCGACTTTTTATTAAAAACTAAATACTTGGGCAATTTCATCACTAACACGGAAATGCAAAAAAAAATTATCCGATCGGGAATATACACAAAATTTTTAACAACATATTAAGCAAAAGATTGCAATACAACATTTCTTAACCAGTCCACAATTTTTTCACAACTTTTGCTATGTATGTTAATTAATATGCAATTAAGTTTGTTAATTTTGATACCTTAATCCTCTAGTGAGATGTCAATTATAGTGGTTGATATTTAATAGTTCAGACTCAACAAGTTTACAAGTCAACTACATCTCTAGATGTCTAGAACTACAAATTTTGCCCTAATAATACAGCAGAAGACAGAATTCAGAATGGGCTACGCCCCGCTGCGCTAACAGGAGTAAAACATGCTTTATTCCTGGGTAACAGACTTAGCTTGTGTACCTCACTAATTTGAATTCTGCTGGATTACTTTTTTGATTTCACTAGAGCCAAGACCATCTCAACAATTAAACACAGGGAGATTTCCTTTCATGGCTAAGAACGTCATCATTATGATTGGGGATGGTATGGGCTGGCAAATGGCTCGTGCTGCATCCATCTATAAAGAGATTCAAAATGGTAAGACAGGTGCTAATCTGAGTGATTTTTATACACAAGGTAAGGGGCAAGGACTCAACTTTCAAACACTCCAAGGCTACGGTTTGGCAACTACCTATGGGACAACGATCGCTGATAGTAATGGAGTTTTTAGTACTGGTAATTCCGCCCTTGACGGGACTAATCCGATCACAGGAGAAAGCCCGGTTCGCCCTGGTTTCACCTTCGATCCAACTTTTAACCCAGGCAATACCCCAACAGGTGGTGCAAAAGTCAGTGATGGTGCTGTTGGAAACCTAGTAGGTTATGACCCTACCAGAGGTGGTGTGAACCCTTGGACTCCTGGTAACGATCCTGAATATATTAAGTACAGCTATCCTGACTCTGCAAACACCGCGACAACTTTGTACACTGGGGTCAAGAGCTACAACAACGCTGTTGGCGTTGATATTTTCGAGAATCCTCTAGAAACAATTCTCAAAACTGCAAACGAAGTTGGTAAATCTACTGGTTTGGTAACTTCAGTTCCCATTGACCATGCAACACCTGCTGCTGCTGCTGCCAACGTTAACCGTCGCAGCAAGTATGATGCTGACTATCCGGCATTAGACAACATCTTGCAACAGCAACTCCGTGTCTATCAACCAACAGTATTACTTGGTGGTGGACACCCACTCTCTGCTCCTGGAGACTTACTACCAAACGGGGTTGAGCCTAATAGGAGCAATGAATACATTAGTCAATCCACCTACACAGAACTTAGCACTAAACCAACTAATAACATCTACGATTACACCTTTTTAGAGCGGGGTGAAAATGCCGCCCAGAAACTAGCCCAAACTGCGGCGACAATCGATCCAGAAAAAGGCGATCGCCTCTTCGGTCTATACGGTGCGCGTGGTCAAAATGGTAACTTGCCTGTCAGTTCTGCCAACGGCGACTACAGCACCACTGGTTTAGATATGTTCAGCGTTTTCACTAACCAAGGTGATAACACCAAAGTGGATACCACACGTCCACTGCTTCCGGGAGAGACGGATGCATCTTTCATTGCTAAAGAGGTTAACGAAAACCCAACCCTCAAAGACTTGACAAGTGCTGCATTAGATGCACTGGGTAAAGACCCCGATGGTTTCTGGTTAATGGTTGAAGGTGGCGATATCGATTGGTCTGCCCATGATAACAACATAGACAACTTGATCGGCACCACCTTGGATTTCGATAAAGCAGTTGGATCTACGATTGACTGGATCGATAACAATGGTGGTTGGGATGAAAACCTACTAATTGTGACTGCTGACCACGATCACTACTTGACTCTCGACGGTAATTTTCCGACTTTAGTAAAAAATCAAGGTGCTGAAGCATTAACTAATTTGGATACTCCAGCAGAAGTTGGACATTACTGGGGGTCCGATCCTAATGTCAAGTATGGTTGGGGAACTCACACTAACCGTCCCGTACCTGTTTACTACCAAGGTGCTGGTTCTGAAGTGTTAAATAACTTGGTAGGTAAAGGTTATAACGCCTACGGTTCTGATATTCCAGGGATTGCGGGTTTAAACGATCAAACCCACATCTACCAGACAATGTTTGCTTCAATAGTGCCAAAAGTTGAGTTAGTCGGTTTTGCTTCTTTACCTGCTGATACCTTTAGTGATGGGCCAGCTTCTGGTAAAGATGTTTCAGCCAATGGCAGAACGGGGCCTTTCCCAGGACAGCCAATTCAAGGCTTTAGCGGTGTTCAATTTGCTAACAGCAACTCTTTCTACTTCCTGTCAGACAATGGTTACGGTAGCAAAGACAATAGTGCAGATTTTCTACTGCGGATTAATCGTCTAGACCCAAATTTTAAGGGAACAGAGAATGGCGATGGTAGCGTTAAAGTTTTAGACTACATTCAATTGTCTGACCCTAACAATAAAGTTCCTTTTGAAATTGTGAATGAGGGAACTACTCAAAGATTGCTGACTGGTGCAGACTTTGATGTAGAGTCATTCGTCTTTGATAAAGACGGGACAATCTGGGTGGGAGACGAGTTTGGCCCTTACCTACTACATTTTGATGCCACTGGTAAGTTATTAGAGGCTCCCATTGCTACACCCGATCAATTCAAGACTTTAGATGGAGAAGCACCATTAGTTATTGGTCATAGAGGTGCAAGTGGCTATCGTCCAGAACACACCTTAGAGTCTTATAAGCAAGCAATTGAGCGCGGTGCTGACTTCATTGAGCCTGATTTGGTTGTGACAAAAGATGGTGTGCTAATTGCTCGCCATGAGCCAGCTTTAGCAGTTTTGAACGCTGATGGTACTGTCAATTTCAACAATACAACCACAGATATTTACAAACATCCAGAGTTTGCCGATCGCAAAAAAACAGTAAGCTTAGATGGAAACACAATTACAGGTTGGTTTGCTGAAGACTTCACCTTAGCTGAAATCAAGACTTTACGCGCAGAAGAACGTCTACCTTTCCGCGATCAATCCTTTGATGGTCAATTTGAAATTCCTACCCTCACGGAAATCATCGATTTAGTTAAGCAAGTAGAAACCGACACAGGTAAAAAAATTGGTATCTACCCTGAAACTAAGCATCCTACCTATTCCGCCGATGAAGCTACTTATGTAGGCACTACAGACAAAATACACAGAAACATCAGTCAGTTACTCATTGATACGCTCAAAGCAAATAACTTTACTGACCCCAGTCGGATTTTCATCCAGTCCTTTGAAGTGAGTAACCTTAAAGAACTGCACGATCGCATTATGCCTGCGGCAGGCGTAGATATTCCACTTGTGCAACTTTTAGATGCCAGTGATATTGACATTAACGGCAAAATTATCGAAAGTCAGCCTTATGATTTGAAAGTCAGTGGTGACACTCGCACCTATGGCGACTTGCGAACTCCAGAAGGCTTGGCTGAAGTTGCTACTTATGCTGATGGGATTGGCCCTTGGAAACGGATGATTGTTAGCGTCAAAGGTACTGATGCAAATGGTGATGGCAAAGCTGATGATGTGAATGGGGACGGTACAGTTAATGATGCTGACAAGACAACATTACCTCCTTCTACCTTAGTTCAAGATGCTCACAATGCAGGCTTGCAGGTTCATCCCTACACCTTCCGTGCAGAAGATCAATACTTAGCGGCAGATTATAAAGGCAAGCTAGAGCTAGAGATCCAACAGTTCTATCAATTAGGTGTAGACGCGCTATTTAGTGATTTCCCAGATATCGCGGATGAAGTACGGGATAAACTTAGAGACGATCCTCAGTATAATGTGGTGCGATCGCCACAAAACCCTGATGTGCTTTCAGGTGATGCCTTTGCTAACTTGGCTGGTTCTAAAGGTTTTGAAGGTGGAGCAATTAATGCCAGCAAAACCAAGCTTTATTTCCTATTAGAAGGTACTGTTCAAGGCGATACTCCTGGTGCTTTGCGGATTAACGAATTTGATTTAGCTAATCACAAGTATAGTGATAGAAAACTTTACTACAGACTGGACAATCCGTCAAATTCCATCGGGGATTTAGCAGTCATTAATGATAATGAGTACCTAGTCATCGAACGGGATAACAATCAAGCAGCTGCGGCTAAATTTAAGAGGATCTACAAAATAGATTTGTCTAAAACAGATTCTAATGGCTATGTCGCTAAAGAAGAAGTTGCAGACTTGTTAAATATCCAAGACCCCAACGACCTGAATGGGGATGGTAAGACCACCTTCAACTTCCCATTCCAAACCATTGAAAATGTTCTAGTTGTTGACAAAAATACCATTTTAGTAGCTAATGACAACAATTATCCCTTCTCTACAGGTCGTCCTGGAAACGATCCTCAAAATCCAGTTATAGACAACAATGAGATTCTACAACTGAAGTTAGAGAAGCCCCTTAATCTTGCTCCTGGCTTAGGTCAACCTCAAGCTGAAGAAATTAATTTTGGCTCTAATAGCAGTAATGATATTACCGTTGAGCCAAATCAAACCTTACTCACAGGTGACGGAGCAGATTTTGTAGATGGTACTAAAGGCAACACAATCCAGACTGGAAACGGTGAAGACACGGTGGTAGTCGGTAGTGACTCTTTGGTGTCCACAGGAGATGGTAACGATCGAGTCTTAATTGGCGCAAATGGCCCTGCTAACAACACTAATGCTGATGGTGGCGTTGGCGATGACGAAGTTACTGTAGTAGAAGCCAATGGTACTAATAATTTACTTGGGGCAGCAGGTAATGATACTTTGACAGTAGTTGAAGGTTCGCGTCAATTATCCTTCGGTGGCTCAGGTAACGACACCCTCACCAGTAATGGTAGCAATAACCGTCTCTATGGTGGTTCTGGAGATGACAAACTCTTCTCTAATGTCAATGACTCCCTGTTTGGTGGCGATGGTGATGATGTGCTATTTGCTGGTCAAAAGGGTGATAATAGCCTTGCTGGTGGTGCTGGTGTCGATCAATTCTGGATTGCTAACGCCAGTCTGCCAACTAGCAAGAATATTGTGACTGATTTTGCGATCGCCACTGATAAAATCGGGCTTGGCGGTGTTGGTATCACTCAATTTAGTGCTTTAACACTGTTGCAACAGGGTAGTGACACTATCGTAAAAACTGGAAATACAGAGTTGGCTTCATTGCTAGGAATTAAATCAACTAGCCTTACAGCAAATGATTTCGTTTTTTCTGCCAGTGTAGTTTAGCCAAAAGATAATTACAGCTGAGATTCAATATTCATTCATTAGTTAAGCTGTAGCGATTTTGCTAATGCGGGGGAATTATATTCCCTCGCTTTTTATATCTTCTATAGTAATTTTGCCTTTAAGAATCTTTCTGCTTCTTGTCCCAAATCTTAACTTGTTTATAACTTTCCTTAAACATTGAACAACTATCTTTTGAAACAGTAACCAGATTTAAGTTGATTAATTTATCTGCACTAATTTTTGTAGACTTTAAGCATTTTGTCGCCAAATACTACTTGGGTTTCTATAGCTAAAAATTTTTTGCTTGGGTTGAGTGTTATTAATCACTCAGTCTATAAACACACAATTGCTGCGTAGAGATAGCCAGTCGTAGGCATCGCTCGTAGCTCATAATACTTAAGGAGTAGTTGGCATGACTGATACAAATGGCAACGGTAGAAATGTCATTATTTTTGTTGCAGATGGATTGCGTAACGGTTCTGTAAACCCTATTGATACCCCGACTTTATATAGCATTCGTCAGCAGGGAGTTACTTTTGCCAATAGTCATTCGATCTTTCCGACATTTACCACGCCTAATGCTTCTGCGATCGCCACGGGGCATTATCTTGGTGATACAGGTGACTTTAGCAACACCATTTACACTGGTTTTCCTAGTCCTAATGCCAATGGTAGTGTGACGCCATTCATCGAAAATGATGCGGTTTTGGGGGATATTGATGAAAAATTCCCCGGTAACAACTTTTTAGATGAAGAGTCACTCTTAGCTTACGCGCGATCGCAGGGTTTCAACACAGCAGCAGTTGGTAAATTAGGGCCTGTTGCAATCCAAGATGTTACCCAAGTTAACCGAGAAGGTGGTACTACAGGTACTATTCCTACTCCCGATACAATTATTATTGATGACACTACAAATGGTGCAACCCCGCCGCTTACAGCCGCAGGTTCACCTTCTGGTGTTCCACTCGATCCAGATATTGTTAGTCGCTTACAAGCTGCTGGTTTAGATGTAAAACCTACACCACGAGTCCAACCAGCTGGTAATAATACAACTCCTGGGACTCTCATTGCCAATGTGGCTCAACAACAATATTTTGCAGATGCCACTACCAAAGTAATTTTACCCAAGTTTCAAGAAGATGGTAAACCATTCGCATTGGTTTACTGGTCAAGAGATCCTGATGGTACTCAACACAATCAGGGTGATAGCTTAAACACCTTGACACCAGGTATAAATGGCCCTACTTCAAAAGCTGGTGTCAAAAATGCTGATGATAATTTAAAGCAACTTCTTGACTATCTCAAGAGTACAGGCTTAGACAAGACTACTGATGTCTTTATTACTTCTGACCACGGTTTTTCTACCATCAGCAAACAAGCTATTGATAGCCAAGGCACAAAAACTACAAGTTATGCTGCCACTCAAACTTATGCAGGCGTAAATCCGGGATTTTTACCAGCAGGGTTTGTGGCGATTGATTTGGCTCACGATCTAGGTCTACCCTTATACGATCCTAACCCTACAACCCTTCCCCCAGACCTCAACAAGATCCAGTATGCAACTGTTGATGCCACAAAAGGTCAACGACCTATTTCTGGGAATGGTGTAATTGGTGGTACAGGTGAGGTAATTAATGGCCAACTCGACCCAGGTACAAAAATAGTTGTAGCTGCCAATGGTGGTTCTGACTTGATTTATTTACCTAATGGCAATGCTGACTTAGCCAAACAGGTAGTGAATTTGCTCTCGCAAAAAGACTACATCAGTGGTATTTTTGTAGACGATGCCTATGGAACTATTCCAGGTGCTTTACCACTGAGTGCGATCGGGCTAAAAGGTGATGCTAAAACACCAGTTCCATCTATAGTTATCAACTTCAAAACCTTTAGCAGCGACCCAAATAACCCAAACAACCCTCAAGCTCAAGTAGAAATTGCTGATACAACTTTGCAGCAAGGGCAAGGGATGCATGGCAGCTTTGGTCGAGGTGATACCTTCAATAATATGGAGGCTATTGGCCCCGACTTTAAACAAGGCTATGTGGACTATGCGCCCGTCAGTAATGCTGATGTAACACCTACACTTGCTCGTATTTTAGGGTTAGATATTCCCAGTAATGGCGATTTGAAAGGTCGTCCCATTACAGAAGCCTTGGTGGGAGGCCCGGATACAGTTCTCTCCACTAAAGAAGTCTTGACTTCAGAAGAAACTGCTAATGGTCAAGCTACAATTCTCGATTCTCAAAGTGTAGGCAATACTCATTACTTTACTGCCGCAGGGTTTGATGGTGGTACTGTTGGACTAACAACACTAGACCTTCAATTTGGTTCTACCAGTAGTGATGATATCACCCTCAAGCCAAATCAAACCTTATTTACAGGTGACGGAGCAGACTTTGTACAAGGTAATAAAGGTAATACAATCTTGACTGGAAGCGGTGATGACACGGTAGTAGTTGGTAGTAACTCCTCTGTGTCCACTGGGGATAGTAACGATCGAGTCTTAATTGGTGCAAATGGCCCTGCTAACAATACTAGTGCTGATGGTGGCAATGGTAATGATGAAGTTACCGTAGTCGAAGCAAGTGGTAATAATAATTTGTTTGGAGGTGCAGGTGCTGACACTTTGACGGTAGTTGAAGGTACTCGTCAATTATCCTTCGGTGGCTCAGGTAACGACACCCTCACCAGTAATGGTAGCAATAACCGTCTCTATGGTGGCTCTGGAGATGACAAATTATTCTCCAGTGTAAATGATTCACTATTTGGTGGTGATAGTGATGATGTGCTATTTGCTGGCCAAAAGGGTGGTAATAGCCTTGCTGGTGGTGCTGGTGCTGACCAGTTCTGGATTGCTAATGCCAGTCTGCCATCTAGTAAGAACATTGTGGCTGATTTTGCGATCGGTACTGATAAAATCGGCCTGGGCGGGATTGGTGTCACTCAATTTAGTGCTCTAACTTTATTGCAACAGGGTGCTGACACTATCGTAAAACTCGGAAATACAGAGTTGGCTTCATTACTACAAATTACCTCAACTAATCTGAGTGCAAATGACTTCGTTTTCTCTGCTAGTGTTGTGGCTTAGTCTGTTGGTCTAGTGCAGCACGGCAGAAATAACTATCAGTTAAAACAGCGGTTTTCAATTACATAGACTACAGCAAATAGTTGGTTATTGTGGGGTGGGTATTGTAATGCTCACCCTATTTTTGTTTCGCTGGAGTCCAACCACCTCGAAGAGTTTACATTACTTATCAGTTGCTAAAATCGCAGTATTCCTTGTTCTTCAAGGTATTAATTCTTCTTGTTATCTCAAAATAAGCCTGCGTACAGTTAATATTCCCATTGCAAACATCCCTAAAGTTTTAATTTTCAATGAAGATGTACTAGAAATAACTGCGATTTGGAGGAAATAGGTCAGAATGAGAGAACTAAATCTTAGAGTCAGTGCCCTTTCACACAAATATTGTAGGATTGCGGCATAATTTTTTGTCAAATTAGTCTTTTAATATAAATTTAAAGCTAACAATGTCACCATAAAATCTACGTGAAAACACTAAGATTTAAACATATAAAAACGCTTTTCCACTTTTGATTTTATCTATTTATATTAATACGGAAAATCAAAATCTCATCTTAAATTTAAATATACCCAATTCTTTGTTACTTATTGATATAAGTATTTTTGATTTCAGTTAAAAATGAAACGAATAACTAATTCATTGGCTCAAAATAAAAATGAATTACTGATGATTAATGGTCAACCTTTATCATCAGAAAATAACTTAGAACGAGATAATTTAACATTACCTATTTTGAAAGAATCTGAAAATAACCTACTAATAGAGTGGAATCATACTCAAACTGATTATCCTCAACAAGCGTCTATTCATCAGTTGTTTGAAGCACAAGTAGAGAAAACACCTGATGCTGTAGCACTAATTTTTAATAATCAGCATCTTACTTATAGAGATTTAAATAATCGTGCTGATCAATTAGCAAAACATCTACGATCGCTAGGAGTAGGAACAGAAATTCTTGTAGGAATCTGCATAGAGCGCTCCTTAGAAATGGTTGTAGCACTCTTAGCTATCCTTAAAGCAGGTGGAGCTTATGTACCATTAGATCCAGGGTACCCACAAGAACGTTTAGCTTTCATGCTGTCAGATACTCAGGTATCTGTACTACTAACTCAAAAAGAACTAGTTACCAAATTACCTACTCACACAGCATTTGTAATTTGCCTAGATGCAGATTGGAACACAATCGCCCAAAATAGCAAAGAAAACTTAAGCACTAGTGTCACTGCTGATAACTTGGCTTATGTTATGTATACATCAGGTTCTACAGGTACACCCAAAGGTGTTAGCGTTATCCATCGTGGTGTAGTTAGGTTAGTCAAAGAAACTAATTATGCTCAACTCACACCTGAAGAAGTAATTCTGCAACTTGCTCCTATTTCCTTTGATGCTTCTACTTTTGAAATTTGGGGTTGTTTACTTAATGGTGGGCGACTAGTAATTTACCCTCCTAATACACCATCTTTAGAAGAATTAGGGCAGATTATTCAGCAATACCAAGTTACTACTCTTTGGCTGACAGCCGGTTTATTTCACCTGATAGTAGATGAAAAAATTGATGCTTTAAAATCCTTACGTCAACTTTTAGCCGGTGGTGATGTTTTATCTGTTCCCCATGTACAGAATTTTCTCCAAACAGTAGAGAACTGTCAACTAATTAATGGTTATGGGCCAACTGAGAATACAACTTTTACCTGCTGCCATCCGATAACAGCGCCACTACAACCAGATGTTTCGATTCCTATTGGTCGCCCAATCGCAAACACCCAAGTTTATATATTAGATAAAAACCTCCAACTAGTATCAATTGGAGAAGCTGGTGAATTGTACATTGGTGGTGATGGATTAGCTAGAGGCTATTTAAACCGCCCAGACCTAACTGCCGAAAAATTCATTTCTCACTCATTTGATAACAATTTAGCAACGCGCCTTTACAAAACTGGAGATTTAGCTCGTTATCTTCCAGATGGCAATATCGAGTTCTTAGGTCGGATTGACAATCAGGTAAAAATTCGTGGTTTCCGAATTGAACTAGGGGAAATTGAGCGAGAAATTGCACAACATCCTGACGTTCGGGAAATTGTCGTCTTAGCTCGTCAAGATGAAGCAGGTGAAAAACAGTTAACAGCTTATATTGTTCCTCACTATAACAGTGGATATACGCACAATAAATTACGTGGTTTCTTACAACAGCGACTACCTAATTACATGGTGCCATCAGCATTTGTGATGTTAGAGTCGCTGCCTTTGACTGCAAATGGCAAAGTAGATAGACATAAATTGCCAGCACCAAGTAGAGAACGTCCGCAACTGGAACAAGCCTACATTGCTCCACAAACCGATTTAGAACGTCTGCTTGCAGGTATTTTATCCGAACTGCTCAAAATCGATCGCGTCGGGATTGATGATAATTTCTTTGATTTGGGAGCAACTTCAATCTCAATTCTCCAAGTTGCTGCACGAATAAAACAGGAACTTGGTATTGAGCTACCTGCTGTGAAGCTATTTCAGTATTCAACAATTGGCTCTTTAGCAAAGTATTTGGATTCAAAGCAGAACAGCCAACCGTCTTCTGACAAACTGCAAAATCGCGCCCAACGCCAACAAGCAGCTCGTGCTCGTCGCCGTAATTATCAACAAGGTGTTTAAGCAATGGTAAATATGCAAGCATCCGATAACCAAGATCCTAGTGATGGTGTTGCCATTATTGGCATGGTAGGAAGATTTCCTGGCGCTGGAAATGTCGATGAATTTTGGCACAATCTGTGCGAGGGATTAGAATCAACGACTTTCTTTGAAGATGAAGAATTAGATCCTAGTATCGATCCGAACCTTTGCAAAGATCCTAGCTATGTAAAAGCTAGAGGGATAATTCCTGGGGGCGAAACCTTTGATGCCGCTTTCTTTGGCATTAATCCACTTGAAGCTGTGGTTATGGACCCACAGGCTAGGGTATTCCTAGAGTTGGTTTATGAAGCCCTAGAAAATGCTGGTTATGAATCAGAGTCTTTTGAGGGTTTGATAGGTTTATACGCTGGTTGTGGTCAAAATACTTATTTTGCTAACCATATTGCTGGTCGTATGGAAATTGTGGATCGCATCGGTGAGTTCCAAACGATGTTAGCCAATGAAAAAGACTTTTTAACCACCCGTGCGGCTTACAAACTCAACCTCAAAGGCCCAGCCGTTAGCGTTAATACAGCCTGTTCCACTTCTTTGGTAGCAGTCATTCAGGCTTGTCAAGCCTTAACCAGCTATCAGTGTGATTTAGCTTTGTCTGGTGGTGTATCTATGACTACACCCCAAAACAGCGGTTATGTGCCACAAGAAGGCAGTATGCTCTCTGGAGATGGGCATTGTCGTCCCTTTGATGCCAGCGCCCAGGGCACAATGTTCAACAATGGCGCAGGAGTAGTTGTCCTCAAGCGTTTAGAAGATGCACTCAATGATGGCGATCGCATCTATGCTGTAATTCGTGGTTCTGGTATCAATAATGACGGCGCTGATAAGGTGAGCTTTACCGCTCCCAGCGTAGACGGACAAGCAGAGGCCATTGCAATGGCGCAAGCTTACGCTAACTTTCACCCAGAAACCATCTCTTATATTGAAGCTCACGGCACAGCTACACCTTTAGGCGACCCGATTGAAATTGAAGCGCTGACACAAGCATTCCGCGTACATACAGATGCTAAACAATTTTGTGCAATCGGCTCTCTTAAAAGCAATGTCGGACATTTAGTTGCGGCGGCTGGAGTAGCAGGGTTAATTAAAACCGCTCTTGCCCTGCATTATAAAAAGATCCCACCTAGTTTAAATTTTGAGGCTCCCAATCCCAAGATTGACCTTGCCAATAGCCCCTTCTATGTAAATACCAAACTAGCTGAATGGTCAGAAGGTGAAACTTTGCGACGAGCAGGAGTGAGTTCTTTTGGTGTCGGCGGGACTAATGCTCATATAGTGTTAGAAGAAGCGCCACAAATCCAAAGTTCCGGATCTTCTCGCCCACAACAGCTATTGTTGCTCTCGGCAAAAACTAGTCAAGCTTTAGAGGCTGCAACAGCAAATTTGCAGCAACATTTACAATATAATGCCGAAATTAACTTAGCTGATGTAGCTTATACCTTACAGCGAGGGCGCAAAGCTTTTAACTACCGACGCAGTGTAGTTTGTCACGATATAACAGATGCGATCACAGCTCTACAATCTTTAGATTCAAATCAAGTAAATACCCGTCATACAGAAATCCGCAATCCAGCCGTTGTCTTAATGTTCCCCGGACAAGGATCGCAATATGTGAACATGGGACTGAATCTCTACAACCACGAACCTGTATTTCAGGAAGCTGTAGATGAATGTGCTGAAATCCTTAAACCTTTGCTGGGCAGAGATTTACGAGAAATCATCTATCTAGCACCGAGCGAGCGTGAAACTGCGGCTATCTTATTGCGACAAACCTGCTTTACCCAACCAGCACTATTCGTCATTGAATACGCTTTAGCGCAACTATGGCAAAGTTGGGGAGTCAAGCCCCAAGCCATGATTGGGCATAGTATTGGCGAATTTGTCGCCGCCTGTATTGCGGGTGTATTCACCTTAGAAGATGCGCTGATGTTGGTGGCAACTCGCGGTCGCTTGATGTGGGAGTTACCCCCAGGGGCTATGCTCTCAGTGCGCTTACCAGCCAAAGAGGTAGAGCCGCGATTGAGTGCAGAACTAGCGATCGCTGCAATTAATGGCCCTTCTCTGTGTGTAGTTTCTGGCCCCACAGAGGCGATCGCATCTCTGCAAAAACAATTAGAAAGCGAAGAAGTTGTCTGTCGCCATTTACACACTTCCCACGCTTTCCACTCCCCAATGATGGATAGCATCATAGCCCCCTTTGCTGAGGTAGTTGGGAAAGTGAAATTATCGCCACCCCAAATTCCCTTTGTATCCACAGTAACCGCCGACTGGATTACAGTCCAGCAAGCAACCGATCCGATGTATTGGGCTACACATCTGCGTCAGACTGTGCGATTTGCAGAGGGCGTACAAACCTTATGGCAGCAGCCAGAACGCCTACTGTTAGAGGTAGGACCACGAATCACAACTACGACCTTAGCCCGCCAACAAGCAAAAGACATTAAACAACAGATTGCGATTCCTTCTTTGGGTGATAACGCCGAAAACGAAGCCGAATGGACGGCATTACTCAAGGCAGTAGGACAACTGTGGTTAGCAGGAGTATCTATTGACTGGAGCAACTTCTATCAAAGGGAAAGGCGACAACGAATTTCTCTACCGACTTATCCCTTTGAACGCCAACGCTTCTGGATCGATCCTCCACCTCATCCCAATCGGGCAGCAACTCCCAAACTTCCAAATCCTCAATTATTAGAAAAGACCCAAACTATGACAACATCCCCTCAGCAAAAACTTATTCCTCTGCTCAAACAAATTATCGAAGAAACATCAGGATTGGAAATTGCTAGTGTTGACGACTCGATAACATTTTTAGAAATGGGATTAGATTCCTTATCTTTGACACAAGTCGGGCTAGCGTTAAAGAAAAAATTTCAAGTCAAAGTCACACTTAGGCAGTTACTAGAAATTTACCCCAATTTAGGAACACTGGGCGACTTTATCAATTCAGCCTTGTCTCCCGAAACTTTATCCGCATTAGGATTAACAGAAACCATTGCAGATATCGTTCCAGCAGCTTCATTGCCAGAACCTGCACCTGTAACCACATCACCTACCTTGGTAGTTCATGAAGTTCATACAAATGGATCAAATGGATCTGCACCTCAGATTTTTTCTCAACCTGCTGCATCTAGTAGCGTCCTAGAAGGTGTAATTAATCAGCAGCTACAAATTATGAGCCAGCAACTGGCGCTATTGGGAAATAGCAGTCAATCTGTAACAGTCCCAGTTGTACCTGCGGCAACATCTCAAAATAATGGTGTCAAGCCACAAAATGCTGTATCTGTCCCCCCAACCCAAACCAGCAAAGAATCAGCATCACTAGAAACAGAGTCAAATGGTGCTAAAAAGGCATTTGGTGCGGCTGCTCGAATTGAAAAGACCCAGACTAAAACTTTGACAGCCCAACAACGCACTCATCTAGACAAAATTATCCAAAGATATACAAAACGGACTCAAAAATCCAAAGAATATACTCAAACTCATCGCCCTTATTTGGCAGACCCAAGAACTGTTTCCGGGTTTAACCCGACGATGAAAGAGATGGTTTACCCCATCGTGGCGTCTCGTTCTTCAGGTTCTAAACTTTGGGATGTTGATGGCAATGAATATGTCGATTTAAGCAATGGCTTTGGCTTGAATTTGTTTGGTTGGTCGCCACCTTTCATTACTGAAGCAATTGAAGCACAACTCAAACTCGGCATGGAAATTGGGCCGCAAACTCCCTTAGTTGGAGAAGTGGCAAAGCTGATGTGTGAGTTGACCAACTTTGACCGAGCAGCCTTTTGCAACACAGGTTCGGAAGCGGTGCTGGGAGCGATGCGGATGGCACGCACCATCACAGGACGTAACTTAATCGCCATCTTTTCTGGAGCTTATCACGGAATTTTGGATGAAGTAATTGTTCGAGGTACAAAGAAACTCCGATCAATTCCTGCTGCTCCTGGTATCCCACCGGAAATGGTAGAGAACATTTTGGTAGTGGACTACGATTCACTTGAGTCTTTAGAAATCCTCAGAAGTCGGGCTGATGAGTTAGCAGCAGTGATGGTGGAATCTGTGCAAAGCCGTCGCCCTGAATACCAGCCCAAAGAATTCCTCCAGCAATTGCGTGATTTCACACAAGAAGCTGGTATTGCCCTGATTTTTGATGAAATCGTTACCGGATTTAGAATTCATCCAGGTGGCGCTCAAGCGCATTTCGGTATCAAGGCAGACATAGCAACCTACGGTAAGATTGTGGGCGGTGGGCTACCAATTGGAGTCATTGCTGGTAAATCCCAATATATGGATGCTTTGGATGGTGGGTTTTGGCAGTTTGGCGATGACTCTGTTCCAGAAGTAGGTGTGACTTACTTTGCGGGTACTTTTGTTCGCCATCCTTTAGCACTAGCAGCCGCCAAAGCAGTACTTCAACATTTAAAACAGAGTGGCCACAGCTTGCAGCAAAATCTCAATGCCAGAACCGATAAGTTTGTAGCGGAACTCATGGGCTATTTCCAGCAAGTTCAGGCTCCGTTTACAGCTTATAATTTCGGCTCCTTGTTCATGGTGAAGTCTTTACCAGAGTTTCCCTACGGAGATTTACTGTTTTACTTGCTGCGGGATAAGGGAGTGCATACTTGGGATCACCGTCCTTGCTTCTTGACAACAGCCCATTCCGAAGCCGATCTGGCTTTCGTAATGGCAGCCTTTAAAGAAAGTATTGCCGAAATGCAGTCTGCTGGCTTCTTGTCGGCACCGCCTATAGAAGTAACAAACCGTGAAACCAATAACAATTTACGTAATCGTCCTCCGCAACCTGATGCCAAATTAGGACGAGATCCCCAAGGAAACCCCGCTTGGTATATCCCCGATATCGAACGTCCTGGGAAATATTTACAAGTCGCAAGTGTTTTCTGAAGTGCTTTAAAAAATCAAGTGTATAGAAAGTGTAGTGAGCGTCAGTAATTTTTGCAAATAGTAAATACTCATCCATCCAGGTTTTGTATGTCAGTTGATAATCTACTTGAACCGAGTTCTATTAAGTCCGATCTGAAAATTCCCGAACAAATCATTGAAACCAATGTTTCAAACTTCCGGGAAAACTTCAACTCTTCTCACTTCATGTTTTCGCACAACCTTGCAGGACATCCTTTATTTGAGATCCCCCGCTTAGTTGAGCTTGCAAATACCATGATAAGTCAGGGTAGAACAAATAAAATCCAGTCTTATATCAGCAAAGTTCCTGTTGAGCAAAAGTGGAATCAGCGACCTGGAATCAAGCAAATTAACGAGGCGATCGCACATATTGGTGAATCGGATTCTTGGGTCATGCTTGAAGATGTTCAAGTAGACCCAGAATATGCTGCCTTGGTTAACCAGATTATAACTGAACTCGAAACTCTTACAGGTAAACCCCTTCGGCAGCAGATGACGTGGCTAGGTGCTTACATCTTTATTGGTTCCCCAAATTCTATTACACCTTACCATATCGATAGTGAGTTGAATTTCCTGTTTCAAATTCAGGGCGAGAAAGATATGAGCCTCTTCAATCAAAGCGATCGTTCTGTACTGAGCGAAGAGGAAATTGAAAAATTTTATGTGGGCGATCTGAACGTAGCAAATTATAAAGAGGAGAATCAGAGTAAAGCAAGAGTTTACCACTTGCAACCAGGCAAGGGACTCCATCATCCGATATTGGCACCCCATTGGGCTAAAAATGGTAATAATGTCTCTGTAGCTTTGAGTATCCTCTTTTATCTGCGACCTTACGATCACAAAGCCAGAATATATCAAGTCAACAGCTATTTACGCAGACTGGGATTAAAACCCACTCCACCAGATAAATCTGCTTTAAAAGATCGGCTCAAAATTTTTGCTCTCGGTCTTCTATCCGATCGCCAACCGAAAAGTAAATTTATGATCCTGCGCTCTGGTGTATTAAAACTAAAATCTATTGAGGGAAAGTTAAAGCAATTTATCAACAAGATTGGGAAAAAAACCTAATCTTTCTCAAATGACTAATTATTAATTAGCCTGAATACTGAATCGGTGTTCTATAGCAATTCTAAATAATTTGTGAAATCTTCTCTTTTATATGCTTTGCGTAACTTGTTTTTATCCCAAAATCAGCGCTTTTTACATTCTCTATGTAGCCGAAATAAATCAACTACGCGTCTAATTAAAAAAATTACAATTTAAATAGAATTGCTATAGATAGAAACTAAAACCAAAAATCTCAATGTATAAACACATCAAATCGCTCACTTCTTTACGCGGTATTGCAGCCTTGGTTGTTGTTGTACACCATTTTTCTTACTACGGTTTACCGAAAACAGGTTCAACTTTGTCAGCCTATACTAATTTTTTTCAAAATGGATATTTATGGGTTGATTTTTTCTTTATTCTGAGTGGTTTTATCATGACCCACGTTTATGCCGATACTTTTTGTTTAAAAGTCAGTTTAAAGAACTATCGTTCATATTTATTCTCGCGTTTTGCGAGAATTTATCCTCTGCATATATTTATTATTCTTATATTTGTTGGATTAGAGGTTGTAAAATTACTTTTCCTAAACACTTCTGCTTTTACTGGTAAATTTAACTTAACGGCTCTTTTTTCCAATATTTTTCTTCTCCAAGCATTTGACCTAAAGTGCTTACCTTTATTATGGTGTAATACCTATTGGAATGAGCCAGCTTGGTCAATAAGTGTAGAGTTTTTCATTTACTGTATATTTCCATTTTTATTATTACTATTATTAAAAAACAAATCCAAAAACGATTTAATAATTTATAGCTCTACTCTTTTTTGTATATTACTACTAATCACCTTTACCCGTGGAAATTTAGATACGATTATTGGTATACCTTCGATAGCTAGATGTGGGTTAGAATGCATCCTTGGTATTATAACCTACAAAATTTATCATAGAGGTAATTATCAAAAGTATTTTAATCTTAATTTCCTGGCAGTTATAGCTATAACTTGGATAATTTTGCTTATGCATTCCTACTGGCATCACTCTCGTAATATTCATAATTGGCTAATTTTACCAGCTTTTTCTCTACTGATTTTATCTGTCTCTATCAACAAGAAAAGTATAATATCAAAGTTTCTCAATTCACAGCTAATGCTATATATCGGCACTATCTCTTACTCGATTTATATGGTTCATTGGTTTGTTCAAGAATTGTTAAAAGTTTTCTGGTTTTATAAATTTCACGATGTTTTTGGCAAAGAATTCACAGAATATCAATCGTTGACATCTTTAGGAGTATTTCTTATGATTGTCTTATTGGCTGCATCATTGACATATAGATATGTAGAAGTCCCAGCACGTAATTATTTAAAGTCTACAATCTTGGCTAAACAAGGTATTTAAAGTCAGTAATCTAAAAAAGATTGAGATTTATCCACATTCAATAAACTGAGAAAATAATAGAGTTTTATGACCTTATCACCTGTAGATTACCAATCGACATTAACTGCGGTTGATTTTGATCCATTTGCAGATGGAGAATTACTTCTAACCGCCCCTGCTACAGAATCACAAAAAGAAATTTGGGCTTCTGTGCAAATGGGCGATGCTGCTAATTGTGCTTATAATGAGTCTCAATCTCTGCGACTAAAAGGCGAACTTGATGTCAAACTTTTCCAATCTGCGGTAGAAAAGTTAGTACAACGTCATGAAGCACTACGGACAACTTTTAGTACCGATGGCAATACACTCTGCATTGTTGCTTCTCGGCAAATTGAAATTCCGATTATTGAATTGTCTAACCTAGAACCACAGGAAAAACAGGAAAAATTAGCTAGTATCTTACGACAAGAGGTAGAGCAACCTTTTGATTTGGAACATGGGCCTCTCTTTCGGGCAAAAATTGTCAAATTGCAGCCGCAGGAGCATCTAGCTATTTTGACAGCTCATCATATTATTTGTGATGGTTGGTCTTGGGCGGTGCTGATGCCAGATTTGGGTAAATTTTATTCTGGCTTGCAACAGGGTATTGTTCCTGAATTAGAAGAACCAGACTACTTAAGTGAATATGCGATTTTGCAGGAAGAAGAGGCGGATAGTCCAGAAGCGATCGCCACAGAACAATACTGGTTACAACAATTCGCTGACTCTGTACCTGTACTGGATTTCCCTAGCGATCGCCCCCGTCCCCCACTCAGAACCTTTAACGCCGCCCGCGAAGATTGGCATTTAAATCCCGAATTAGTTGCCAACCTGAAACAATTAGGAACAAAACTCGGTTGTAGCTTTATGACTACTATCCTGGGAGGATTCGAGGTCTGGCTGCACCGTCTGACAGGACAAAACGATTTAGTTGTAGGTATTCCAGCCGCCGGACAAGCTGCTTTAGGGCAGTATAATCTCGTAGGTCACTGTGTTAATTTACTACCATTGCGTAGCCAGATTAATGGCGAAAAATCTTTCAGCGACTACTTGCAAACGCGGCGATCGGCTGTCTTAGATGCTTATGACCATCAACAATTTACCTTTGGCAGTCTGGTTAAAAAATTAGTATTGCCACGGGATTCCAGCCGTATTCCCTTAGTACCAATTATATTTAATGTCGATCAAGCCTTAGACAGCGATCGACTTCCCTTTATCAATTTAGAAGTAGAATTTTTCTCCAATCCCCGCGCCTTCGAGAATTTTGAACTGTTTATCAATGCTACGGAATCGCATGATGAACTTATTCTGGAATGTCAGTACAACACTAATTTATTTGACGCTGATACTATCCGCCGCCGGATGGCAGAGTTTGAAACTTTGTTATTTGGTATAGTTGCTAACCCTAATCAAATTATTGCTAAATTGCCAATTTTGCCAGCAGTTGAGCAACAGTTATTAGCAACATGGAACAATACTCAAACAGCTTATCCCCAAGATATCTGCATTCACCAGCTGTTTGAAACTCAAGTGGAAAAGACTCCAGATGCGATCGCTGTAGTTTTTGAAGATGAACAAATTAGCTACCGCGAACTGAATCAGCGAGCCAATCAACTAGCCCATTATCTCCAAAGCTTAGGAGTCGGGCCAGAAGTTCTGGTTGGTCTATGTGTCGAGCGCAGCTTGGAAATGGTTGTAGGAGTTTTAGGCATTCTCAAAGCCGGGGGAGCTTATGTACCATTAGATTATGCTTATCCTCAAGAACGTTTAGCCTTCATGCTGCAAGATGCTCAGGTGTCAGTGCTATTAACGCAAGAGAAGCTAAAATCGGGACTACCCAACCATCAAGCAGAGATTGTTTGTCTTGATACTAACTGGCAATCCATAAATAATTATGGCTTAGATAACCTGACAGATAACGTCACTGCCAATAACTTAGCCTACGTCATCTATACATCTGGCTCGACAGGTCAACCGAAAGGCGTTCAAATTCAACATCAGAGTGCTGTTAATCTCCTTCAAGCGATCGCTCAAGAACCCGGTTTAACTGCTGAGGATACTCTCCTCTCTGTTACTAGCTTATCCTTTGATATTGCCGTTTCAGAAATTTTTCTGCCCCTATCTGTAGGTGCGAAGTTAGTATTGGTAAGCCGTGAAGTTGCGGCTGATGGTACTCAACTGTTAAAAGCCCTAACCACCTCCGGGGCAACCTTTATGCAACCGACACCAGTTACTTGGCGACTATTACTAGCAGCCGGATGGGAAGGTAGTCCTCAACTGAAGATGATTTCCACAGGTGAAGCCTTACCTAAAGACCTCGCCAATCAATTATTACCGAAGGGAGCTTGTCTGTGGAACCTGTACGGGCCAACAGAAACAACGATTTGGTCAACAGGCTACAAGGTGACAACGGCAAATAAAGCAATAGGCATTGGTCGCCCTCTAGCTAATACGCAAATCTACATATTAGACTCGCATTTACAACCCGTTCCCATTGGTATATCAGGTGAGTTGTATATTGGTGGCGAAGGACTAGCAAGGGGATATCTAAATCGTCCCGAACTGACTGCTGAGAGATTTATTTCTAATCCCTTCAGTTCAAATCCTAAATCGCGCTTATACAAAACTGGGGATTTGGCTCGCTATTTACCAGATGGACATATTGAATACTTGGGTCGTATCGACTATCAGGTAAAAGTGCGTGGTTTCCGCATAGAATTGGGTGAAATTGAAACCGCACTCCTACAACATCCAGGAGTAAAAGAAGCTGTTGTAATTGTTCGAGAAGACATTCCTAATGAGACTAGTTTAGTCGGTTATATTGTTGCCGAAACTGGTCAAGATAGCTTGGAAGTGATTTCGCAATTGCGTCGATTCTTGAAACAACAACTTCCTGACTTTATGGTGCCAACGATTTTTATGGCACTAGAAGCGATGCCGTTAACCCCCAATGGCAAAGTCGATCGCAAGGCATTGCCACAGCCTGATGCTTCCCGCCCGGAACTGGAGGCAAATTATGTAGCGCCTCGCACTCCCATTGAACAGCAGATTGCAGATATCTGGGCACAAGTTCTTAATGTCAAGCAGGTTGGGATTAACGACAACTTTTTTGAATTAGGTGGATATTCTCTACTAGGAATTCAAGTAATTTCTCGAATGCGCCAAGCGTTGCAAGCAGAAATTCTGATGTCCAATTTATTTGAATTACCAACGGTAGCAGATTTGGCTGAACGAGTGGAAACTCTGCGGTGGGCAGCCCAAGGTGTTCAAGCTGCTGAGAGTGAAACAGCTGATGATTACGAGGAAGGTGAGTTATGAAAACATTAGATGAACTACTATCTGAGCTACGTCAGCGCGATGTCAAACTTTGGCTAGAGGGCGATCGCTTACGCTATCGGGCGGCAAAAGATAGTCTCACACCAGAATTGCTAACCGAGTTAAAAACTCAAAAAGCCGAAATCATCAACTTTCTCCGACAAATTAACACAGCCGCCAGTTCACAGATTCTCCCAATTGTCGCTTGTGAACGGAATGGCAACTTGCCGCTTTCCTTTGGTCAGCAACGGATATGGTTCCTCCATCAGTTTGAACCTGATAGTTCCTCAAATAATATGCCAGTTGTCGTGCGTTTTACGGGGAATCTGAATGTTGCTGTCTTAGAGGAAAGTTTAAGAGAAGTCGTTCGTCGCCATGAAGTTTTGCGGACAACTTTTCCAGCAGTGAATGGAAAGCCCACTCAAGTCATCGCCACCGATGTTTCCTTGACACTGCCAATAATTGACTTGCGGCAAGTACCAAATGAACAACGAGAAGCAGAGGCTCATTTACTGGCAACTAAAGAAGCTCATCAACCCTTTGATTTAGGCAATGGGCCGATTTTGCGGGTGTTACTGCTGCGATTGAGCGATCGCGAACATCTGCTAATTTGGAATATGCACTGCATAGTTTGTGATGGTGCTTCGTCCGATCTGTTCTATCAAGACCTGACTAACATCTATAAAGCATTGTCGGCCGGAAAAGCTTCTCCTTTAACTCCCTTACCAGTGCAGTATGCTGACTTTACCAATTGGCAATATCAATGGCTCCAGGGGGAGGTTTTAGAGTCACAGGTAAACTATTGGAAGCAAAAGCTAGAAGGCAATTTACCGATCGTTGAGTTACCTTACGATCGCCCCCGTCCTCAAGGAGTGCAAACCTATCGAGGCGATCGCGCTGCCCTGCTGCTATCAAAGGCGCTGAACCATGCCCTAACAGACCTGAGCCAAAAATGGGGTGTCACCCTGTTCATGACTCTATTAGCAGCATTCGAGCTATTGCTCTACCGTTATTCTGGACAAGAAGACCTACTAATTAACTTTGCAAGTGCAGGTCGAGGACAAGTTGAAACCGAGGGGCTGATTGGATTTTTTTCTAATACTCTTGTACTGCGGAGTAACTTTGCAGGAAACCCAACTTTCCGAGAATTATTAGAGCGAGTGCGTAAGGATTGTTTAGAAGCTTATACCCATCAAGACCTACCCTTTGAGAAGCTAATTGAAGAACTTAAACCAGAACAGCGAAGTCGCAATACCTCACCCCTGTTCCAGGTAAAATTCTCCCTCAATCCTCCTTGGTCGAATGGTCGTGGCATGGCATCAGTGCAACTACCTGATTTGACAATTACTTCTTTATTTGGCTACATCTATCATGGCAAAACCAAATACGATCTGACATTGGTTTTGCGGGAACAGGATAATGGTTTGGGCATGGTATTTGATTACAATGCCGAGATGTTTGATGCCAGTACGATAGAGCGGATGTTGGGACACTTCAAAACTTTGCTCGAAGGTATTATTGCTAATCCCGATCGCCCGATTGCTGAATTACCCCTGTTGACAGCGCCCGAACAACATCAATTGTTAGTTGAGTGGAATAGCAAACAAGCTGATTATCCACAGCATACTTGTATCCATCAGTGGTTTGAAACTCAAGCTAAAAGAACTCCAAATAATATTGCAGTCAGTTTTAAAAATCAGCAATTAACTTATCAAGAACTTAACCAGCGGGCAAATCAACTAGCCTACTATTTGCAAACTTTAGGGGTAGAATCGGGGGTACTCATCGGTCTTTATCTAGAGCCTTCCCTGGAGATGATTGTGGGGCTGTTGGGTATTTTGAAAGTCGGTGGAACTTACGTACCCATCGCTCCGACATCTGGGCAAGATGGTCTAGCTGTCATTTTAGAAGATGCCCAAATATCTTTGGTGTTAACCCAAAGCTCATTAGTTAAGAAGCTCTCTGAGCATCAAGCACAAGCTATCTGTTTGGATAGTGATTGGGAAGTTATTGCCGTACACGTGACTGAAAATCCAGAAAGTTATGGCACATATCGGACTCTCGCCTGTGTAATGTATGTGTCCGGCTCCAATGGAAAACCCAACGGTATAGCTATTACCCACGATAATCTTGTCAGCCACAGCTTGGCAATTAGCGAAACTTGGGAGTTGACCCAGAGCGATCGCCTACTACTCATACCTAATATCAGTTGCGATACTTTCATTGAATCACTCTTTCCCACTTGGATTACTGGTGCTACTGCAATTCTCCAATCTCAGGAGATGCAATCGACGACGCAGTTTTTCCCATTCATTGCTCAACAACAAATTACTGTTGTTAATCTAGCCACGTCTTTTTGGTATGAGTTAGTCAAGGAGCTATCTGTGTCTCCCCAAAGCTTACCAGCCAACTTGCGCTTAGTCATAGTTGGTGGTGAAAAAGTCTCACAGCAAGCTTATCTAACTTGGGTAGAAAAAGTTGGCAAGCAAGTACGCTGGCTGAATGCTTATGGATCGCTAGAAACAACTTTAACAGCCACGGTTTACGATCCAGAAACTGCAACTGAAGCCAGTAACACTAAGTCAGAAATTCCCGTAGGAAAAGCGATCGCCAATACTCAAATCTACATCATCGATCGGCGATCGCAACTCCTCCCTATTGGTGTAACTGGTGAAATCTACATCAGCAGTATCGGTGTTACCCAAGGCTACTTTAAGCGTCCCGAATTAACATCTGAGAAATTTATTCCCAATCCCTTTAGCAGCGAATCTGGAGCATACCTTTACAGAACTGGTGACTTAGGACGTTACTTAAGTGACGGGAACATTGAGTTTGTGGGTCGCTTAGACAATCAGGTAAAAATTCGCGGCTTTCGCATTGAGTTGGCTGAAATTGAAACAATTTTGGGTCAATATCCAGGCGTACAAAAAACTGTGGTGATTGCCAAAGAAGATGTTCTTGGGGATAAAATTTTAGTTGCTTATGTTGTTCCCAAACAAGGAGAAACTTTTGGAAGCGAGCAACTGCTGAGTTTTCTCCAGCAAAAGTTACCCGAACATTTGTTGCCATCTACCTTTTTCATAGTCGATTCTTTGCCATTGAATGCTAATGGTCAAGTCGATTGCCAAGCCTTATCTAGGCTGAATCCAAATACTTCTAAAATAGAAAAAATATTTGCCACAGCAGAAGATCCATTACAACTTCAATTAACTAAAATCTGGGAAAACCTTTTAGGTATTCATCCCATTGGCATAAAAGACAACTTTTTTGATTTGGGTGGAAACTCATTACTTGCAGTACACCTTTTTTCTCAGATTGAAAAGACATTTGGTTTCAATCTGCCCTTAGCTATTCTTTTGCAATCTTCAACCATTGAGCAATTAACTAATTTTATTCGCCAGCAAGTATTTTTGCCGGAAAGCCATAATCAGGTTGAGAGTAGTACTAGTACCAACTCAGAAAAATTGATGCCTTGGTCATCACTAGTACCAATGCAGCCCAACGGTTCTAAGCCACCTCTGTTTTGCATCCATGCAATTGGTTTAAGTGTTCTCTACTACCGAGATTTATCACTTCATTTAGGTGAAAATCAGCCATTTTATGCACTACAAGCACGAGGATTAAATGGGAAACAAGCTCCCTTTACCAAGCTTATAGAAATGGCGGCTCATTACATCAAAGAGATACAAACTATTCAACCTGAAGGCCCTTATTTTTTGGGTGGTTCCTCCTTTGGTGGACTAGTAGCTTGGGAAATGGCTCAACAACTCGTAAGGCAAGGTCAAAAAGTAGCTCTGTTAGCTTTATTTGATACTACTGGCCCAAATTACATTAAACAAGCGCCATTAGAAAAGCGAGTTTCTCAGCATTGGGACAACCTGACAAAATTTGGGACTAATTACGTGCTTGAGCAAATCAGGAACAAAAGCTCTTGGCTGAAGTATAAACTTCAAGAAAAGTTCCGAAAATGGATCTTTAAATTTTCCTTAATAATTTGGCGGACTGTACCTTATAACTATCGGAAATTAACAATCGAAGAGGCCAATAAACAGGCAGCCAGAGAATACGTTCTAAAAGCTTATCCAGGTCGAGTCACTGTATTCCGAGCAGATGAGCGCAATGCATTAGAAAAACGAGAGGTTGACCCCCAAATGGGTTGGAATGAAATGGTCTTAGGAGGTTTGGATATTCAAAATGTCCCAGGAAACCACGACTCTATTTTTAGAGAACCTCATGTCCGAACTCTATCTGAAAAAATGAGGGCTTGTATAGATCGAGCTATTGTAGACATCTGAAATTCATCTAATTTGCAGAAATAATTATAACTTTCAACCTCATCTCGCTTCCGAGATGGGGTTGTTTTATTTGTGGGTAATAACTTTAACCATAGTAGAAGTTCAACAAGATAATACAAATGGTGTCGATGGGCTTGGTGGTGCTAAATCCCTCACCGTCAGCCCCGATGGAAAATTTCTCTATGCTGCTGGATATGATGACTCGGCTGTAGCTGTGCTTTTAACCCCTAGATGACCAAATTTTGAATCATACCCTGACCAAAAATTAACGACATTTCAAGGGTTATAGCCTAAACAGAACATAAAACTTTGCATAGAATTGTGACCGCGTGTCCTGATTGTGAATCATAATA
>NZ_JAVRBQ020000026.1:0-15393 GCF_034531215.2 Nostoc sp. ChiSLP03a | reverse complement strand
AATTGGGGGACTTTGATATGTTTTTCTGGTTCCCCCCTTTATAAGGGGAGCCAGCGCGGTCTTGGGGGTTTCCCCCATGAGCGACTGGCGTGGGCTAGGGGGGATCGAATTCTATGCAGCTTTATAAAAAATTGGTATAACTGCTCTGATTTAGCAAACACACAGTTATTTTATTTTCCAGAGGATCGACAATCCAATACTCGAACACACCCATCGCCGCATACTCAAAGGTTTTTTGGTTATAGTCTCTGTCAATAGATTCAGGGCTTACCACTTCAACTAAGAGGGGTGGAGCAGTTTTGAGGATAGCCGAGGTAGTCTCAATACTTTTTGCCTGTTCATTGGTAATTACACAAACATCAGGTCTTCTAAGTTGTTTATTGGTCAGCACCTCAGTACCGTTAGGGCGCGGTTGTAAAGGCAGTCCCATTTTTTGAATTTCTAAAAAAAAGCGAACTAACAGTAGGGTGATAATCGCCTCATGTTTGCCAGTACCAGGAGGCATTTCTACCAGCACCTCATCCTCAATTTCATAGCGCTTGTCGGTACCATCATCAAAATTGATGTATTCCTCAAGAGTACTAATTTTTATTGGTGTTTTAGTCATAGCGATCGCCTCCAATAACTATAACTATAAGCAAATACAAGCTACTGGGGCTTCTATACTTATACTCAGAAACTATATTTCACACCAAAGCGCAAAGACGTTAGAAAAACTCTGTGTCTGTGCGCTTAGCGTGAGATTTTTATTTTAAATTCTCTATGATGCTACCTGAGCAGCAGTCCGAGTCCGCCGTCTTCTACCATCAGCAACTTTTACAGGTGGCTCATCAGGGATTTGCATCAACAAAGTTACAGAAGGCTGACATTGCAATTCCCGCCGGATGGAACGTTGCAATTCTCGTTCTAAAGTTCCTTGCAATCCACCCCAGTCTATATCTGCTGCTTCACCTTGCTCAGGAGCAAATTCTGTCCAGCGCACAGTGAGGATTTCTTCAATGCGTTGTTTTACCCAGGTTTGTAGCAGCGATCGCTCTACACTTGTGACTACACCCCGGAGGTGGATTTCTGGTTTTGCTAACAGTTTACCATTCCAATCAATGGCAGCTGCGATCGTGATAATGCCTTCTGAAGCCATACGTTGCCGTTCTTGCAGCACTTTAGCACTTACCATACCCGAACTAGTAGTATCAACTAGTTCTATACCAGATGGCACTTTACCTGCGACGCAAATGGCATCTTCAGTCAGTTCGATAATATCACCATTCTCAATAATTATCGTGTTTTCTGCGGGAATGCCCATACTCTGAGCCGTTTCTGCGTGCTTCACTAGCATCCGATGTTCGCCGTGAAATGGCACAAAGAATTTGGGTCGAGTTAGGGCAATCATCAGCTTTTGTTCTTCTTGACAGCCGTGACCGGAGACGTGAATTCCTTTATCACGACCATAGACTACTTTCGCCCCTTGAATCATCAACTTATCAATAGTGTTGACTACAGCGATTGTATTTCCGGGAATTGGGTTAGCAGAGAATACTACCGTATCTCCTTCGCGAATTTTAATGTGAGGATGTTCTTTGTTGGCAATGCGGGTCATTGCTGCCATCAATTCACCCTGAGAACCTGTAGTTAAAATCAGTACTCTTTCATCGGGTAGATTGCGGACAGCGTGCAATGGTTGCAGCAGATTATCTTCACACTTGATGTAACCTAAATTGCGGGCATGAGCAATCAAGTTCAGCATGGAACGCCCGACAACTGTCACTACACGGTTCTGCTTCTTGGCGATATCCAAAATCATGTTAATGCGATGGACGCTAGAAGCAAAAGTAGTGACAAATAATCGCCCAGGTGCTTGACTAAATACTCTCTCCAGATTGGGATAAACGGAACGTTCTGAAGGTGTAAATCCTGGAACTTCAGAGTTAGTAGAATCACTTAGCAAGCAAAGAACGCCTTTTTCACCATGTTCTGCTAGGCGTTGCAAGTCAAACTTTTCGCCATCTACTGGGGTATGGTCAATTTTAAAATCCCCTGTGTGAATGACTACACCCAGAGGAGTATGAATAGCAACAGTGAAACTATCAGCGATGGAGTGGGTATTACGGATATATTCGACTAAAAAGTTTTTGCCAATCCGCACTACATCACGTGGTAGAACTGTTCTGATTTCTGTGCGATCGCGGACTCCTGCTTCTTCTAATTTACCCTCTAGCATTGCCATTGCTAGTCTGGGCCCATAAATCACCGGGATATCAAATTGCTTGAGATGAAAAGCAATCCCGCCAATATGGTCTTCATGACCATGAGTCACAATCATCCCTTTAATTTTGTGGCGATTTTCCCGCAGATAGGTTGTATCTGGTAAAACAATGTTGACACCATGCATCGCTTCTGTAGGAAAAGCCAATCCTGCATCTAAGAGGATTATTTCATCGTCATACTCAAAAAGACAGGTATTTTTACCAATTTCATGCAAACCGCCTAAAGGAATAATTTTCAAGGCGGAATTATTAGCTTCGTTTTTAGCCATTTTCTCCTGAGATTTTTACTTTTTGTTAATTAAGTTGATAGTTGACTTTCCTTGTATTTAAGACAACATCATCTGTCTTTTTAGTCAGTCCCAAAGCAATCAAGTTTTAATTGAAAATTTCAATTTTTTATTCAATAAAATCAACTGTAAAACTCAAGGATTCATAGTATATCTATCAGTCCTAACACAGGTTTTTAAATTGCAACTTATGAACAATTACGATCATTGTTTATATGTATCTTTGGCAAGGAGAATACTACCACCATTTAAATAGCTGGTGTTGAGATTAAACTAAGTTCTTTCAGAACCGCTTCTAACTTTTGACTGACTACTAAATCAGCTTCACATAGCGGCGGACGAGTTGAACCAACCTCCCAACCTTGAAGTTTCAGTGCTTTTTTTACTGGAATGGGATTTGAAGTGAGAAATAGAGCTTTAAACAACGGAAACAGTTGGAGATGAATCTCGCTGGCTACCTCAATTTTTCCTGCACTAAAAGCTTGAATCATCTGCTGTAGTTGGTTTCCTACCAGATGAGAAGCCACACTTACCACGCCTTTTGCCCCGATCGCTAGCAAGGGCAAAGTCATGTAATCATCACCAGAATAGATGTGGAATTCTTTTGGTGTCAAGCGACGAATTTCGCTTGCCTGATCTATATTACCAGTGGATTCTTTAATCCCGACAATATTGCTAACCTCAGCTAACCGGGCAACTGTTTCTGGCTGAAGGTTTTGTCCGGTACGACCGGGGACATTGTATAACAACAACGGTAAGTCGGGACAGGCTTGTGCTATCGCCTGAAAGTGCGCTTCCAGTCCCGCTTGTGGCGGTTTGTTGTAATAAGGAACAACTTGTAAGGAACCATGTACTCCTATTTTAGACGCTTTTTGGGTGGCTGCGATCGCTTCTTTGGTAGAATTTGATCCACAACCTGCAATTACCTTGGCTTTTCCGGCCACGGACTGCAATACCTCGACAAACAACTGGTATTCTTCATCCCAACTCAGCGTCGGGGATTCTCCAGTTGTGCCGCACATCACCAATGTATCTGTACCGTTATTAACTAGATACGCCGCCAGTTCTGCCGCTACATCATAATTGACACTACCATCTGCTTTAAATGGCGTAATCATAGCGGTTAAAACATTGCCAAAATCTCCCACCCTTTTTCACTCCTGATTACCCATGTTTTTATATCTTGGTGGTTCTCTATTGTAATAACCTATTTGCAAATTGCTTTCAAGTGTCATTTTTACTTTGTCATTAGTCACTTTACCAATGACCAATGACCAATGACTAATGACTAATAGCTAATGGTTTGAGTAGATTTTTCTCTACTAACAATTCGGCGATTTGTACCGCATTCAATGCTGCACCTTTGCGAATTTGGTCGCCACATAACCATAATTCCAAGCCACAAGCATGAGAAATATCCTGGCGAATTCTTCCCACTAAAACTTCATCTCGACCAGTTGCTTCTATTGGCATCGGAAAATGATTCGCTCCCCAATCTTCTACCAATTTTACTCCAGGGGAGGAATTTAAAATTTCTTTGGCTTCCTTCACACTAAAGGGAGTCTCAAATTCTAAATTAATGGCTTCTGAATGAGCGCGAAGTACGGGAACCCGTATACAGGTTGCAGTGATTCTGATTTGCTGCTTACCAAATATTTTTCGGGTTTCGTTGACCATTTTCATTTCTTCCTCACAATAACCCAAATCGTTTAATGGGGAATTATGCGGGAATAAATTAAATGCCAATGGGTAAGGCAATATTTCGGCAACTGCTGGCTGTCCTTGTAGTATAGCGCTTGTTTGGCTTTTGACTTCTGCCATTGCCCTAGCCCCAGCACCACTTGCAGATTGGTAGGTTGCAGCAACGATACGTTGCACTGGTTTTACTTTATGTAATGGCCAGACTGCCACAGCCATTAAAATTGTTGTGCAGTTGGGGTTAGCAATAATGCCTTGGTGATTTGCTGCGGCTTGGGGATTCACTTCTGGCACTACTAAGGGAACTTCCGGGTTCATCCGAAACGCACTGGAGTTGTCAATTACCACTGCACCCTTTTCTACGGCAACTGCTGCCCAAGTTTTGGATGTGGAACCACCTGCACTAGCTAGTACTATATCTACATTTTCAAAGGCGCGATCGCTCACTGATTCTATTGGTATATTTTCCCCTTTAAATCGTACCGATCGCCCGACACTCCGCTCTGATGCCAATAACTTTAAGTCAGCAACCGGAAAATTACGACTTTCTAATAATTCCAGCAACTCTGTGCCTACTGCACCAGTCGCTCCTAAAATAGCTAAACGATAGGATTTCGACAAACTTGTTTCCTCCTTTAATAGACTTAATCTGCAATTTCTTGGAACAATTGACAATTTGGTTATATTTAAATAGCGATCACAGTCTGAAAATACATTTTTAATAGGTTTAGATTTTTCTTTAATTTAATATATCTTTAATATATTTAATAATACATTTTTTTAATAAGTTAAGTGATGTTGCCTTTTAAAATAACGGCGATTTTTTCATCGATTTTAACTATAACTATATATTATACAATAAACCACTTTTTCTCAGAAAAAGGGAGATATCTGCATTTAGGGGTTTAACAACCATCCTTCTTGTAAAGAAACAAATGTATTGGCTACAAACTTGCTTACCAAGATGATGAATATATTAAAATCTAAATGCAAAAAGCTAGCACAACGTAAAAATGAGCTATGCGATTAGGTAATAGATGCACTCTCGTACCACACATAACTTAATAATAGCTAGATAATAGCTAGACTCAATACTATAACTTTAATCTGGAGTACTAACCACTCTTTGAGACCAGGATATCACGGCGTTAGCCTACTGAATAATTAATTCCCAAGTTTTAGAGTAAGAGGGAAGTGAAGAAGGCAATAGGCTACAGGTTACAGGGTACAGATTTATTCTCTAGCACCTACCACCTGTCACCTTCTCCCTAATCCCAATGCCCTATTAACCAGATTGTTATGAAGGTAAAATGTCAAGTCCTTGGTCATTGGCAGTAAACTGGATCTTTGCCCCAGGACAAACATCCTTCCTTGGATGTCACAAGACCTTTTGGCAAACTCCCATTACCCCTAAGAGACATCAAGCCATAAACGCAAACAATTATTTTATTGCGTCTTGTATGTACTCGGAGTATAAAATACCAGAAAACTAGAGACGAAGCATGAAAGTCACCCAGGAAAAACTTCCCGCCAGCCAAATTGGCCTGGAAATAGAGATTACGCCGGAAATTACCAAACAAACTTACGAACAGGTCATTAAGAACTTAGCGAGTACTGCCAATATTCCTGGGTTTCGTAAAGGCAAGGTGCCTCGGCCGATATTACTACAACGGCTGGGTACAACTCGAATCAAGGCAGCGGCGCTGGAAGAACTAATTCAAGATGGTATTGAGCAAGCAGTCAAACAAGAAGCCATCCGAGCAATCGGTCAGCCGCAATTGCGCTCCTCTTTTGAGGATTTGATTAATAATTATGAACCTGGAAAACCCCTGACGATTTCGGCGGCTGTCGATGTAGAACCAGAAGTAAATTTAGTTCAGTACACCGATTTGCAAGTCAAAGCTGAAGAAGTTAAGTACGATCCAGAACGAGTAGACGCTAACCTTGACAAGGAACGTCAAGAATTGGCGACATTGATTCCTGTGGAAGGACGTGCAGCTCAAATCGGCGATATTGCCGTAGTCGATTTTAAAGGTTCATTCGCAAGAGCTGAAGGCGAGGACGAAACAACTGAACTAGAACCGATTCCCGGAGCCGAAGCAACTGATTTTCAAGTTGAGTTGCAAGAAGATAAGTTTATTCCAGGCTTCATTTCGGGAATAGTGGGGATGAATCCTGAAGAAACCAAAGAAATTGCGGCGCAGTTCCCAGACCCGTATGCTAATGAAGATTTAGCAGGAAAAGCGGCAACTTTCACGGTGACGCTCAAAGAATTAAAGGAAAAAGAGCTACCAGAAGTAAATGACGATTTCGCCCAGGAAGTCAGCGATTTTGAAACCTTAGAGGAGTTACGCGCTTCTTTGGTAGAGCAATATCAAAAAGAAGCGGACGACAAAACAAAAACCAATAAGCAGGAAGCTTTGTTAACGGAACTGCTCAAGCACGTAGAAGTTGACTTACCAGCAACCTTAATTGAGCAAGAAGTGGATGCAATGCTAACGCAAACAGCAATCCGACTGTCTCAGCAGGGATTGGATGTGAGAAAGCTGTTTACTCAAGATATTATTGGGCAATTGCGGGAGCGATCGCGTACTGAAGCAATTGAACGCATCAAACGCTCCTTATCCTTACGAGAAATCGGCAAACGCGAATCTATCGAGGTAACACCAGAAGAAATCGCAGCCAGAGTCACAGAACTTTTGGAGCAATACCGAGAGGAACAAGACGTTGATGAAGATAAACTGCGGTCAATCGTGGAAAACGAACTATTAACCGAAAAAATCATCGATTGGCTCTTAGAACACTCCTCAGTTGAACTTGTACCGGAAGGTTCATTGAGTCCCGCAGAAGAAACGGAAGACGCAGAATTAGACGCTGATGCTGATGCACCTCAGGCAGAGGAAGAAAACAGCGAAGCTTCTACAGAAGTTACAGGAGGATAATCAAAAATCCCACAACCATGAATTCACCAGTTCTGAGTTAAAGTTCTGGTGAAATGGGTAAGCTAAGGGATATGAGAAAGTACACAGAAAAATAACCAATGCCCTATGCCCTATGCCCCATGCCCATAACTTACGGATGAAGTCAAAATAATTAAAGAATTAATGAATTTTCGGCAAATAGTGACATTTGTTATCACTTGAGCTTGATACTGTGTTACACGAGAGGAAATTATATGAGGCATAATGGTTAACACGTAGCTTATAAAAATTCCATTCGTTGAAAAGGCAGCATCCGCTGCTGAAGCATTTGTCCTAAATAATCGTCAAAGAAAGCTTGTATGCTTAAATCGCAGTCGGGAAACTACCCAATCAGCAACTTAAGTCGAATAAACATTAACTCCCAGTTAAACAGCCCTAGCAACATCGTGCCGATGGTGGTAGAACAATCTGGCATGGGAGAAAGGGCTTTCGACATCTACTCCCGCCTGCTGCGAGAGCGGATTATCTTTTTAGGAACGCCGATAGACGATGCCGTAGCCAACTCAATTGTGGCTCAGTTGTTATTCCTAGATTCCGAAGACTCAGAAAAAGACATCCAATTGTATGTTAATTCTCCTGGCGGCTCCGTCTACGCAGGGATGGCAATCTATGATACAATACAGCAAATTCGCCCTGATGTTGTTACCATCTGTTTTGGATTAGCCGCGAGCATGGGGGCATTTTTGTTGACAGCAGGGGCTGCCGGTAAGCGAATGTCTCTGCCCGACTCCCGGATTATGATTCACCAACCACTTGGTGGCGCTCAAGGTCAAGCTATTGACATTGAAATTCAAGCCAGAGAAATTCTTTACGTTAAGGCTAAGTTGAATCAGCTAATGGCTCACCATACTGGTCAACCCTTAGAAAGAATAGAAGCAGATACTGAGCGCGACTTTTTTATGTCGGCAGAAGAGGCAAAAAACTACGGTTTGATCGATCAAGTCATTTCCAGGCAAAATCTTCCCATAGCAGGGGAAAACGTCACCATTCTGAAATAAGAGGCTGGTATGTCTAAGTACGACTCCCATTTGAAATGTTCATTTTGTGGCAAGTCTCAAGAGCAGGTGCGTAAATTAATCGCAGGGCCGGGAGTCTACATCTGCGATGAATGCGTTGACTTGTGTAATGAAATACTAGACGAGGAGTTACTCGATACTAATGGTGCATCAGCACAACCAGCACCAAGAGCAGAGCCACCTGAAAAACGGCGTACCCACTCTGCTAGTATTTCGTTTAATCAAATACCCAAGCCAAGAGAGATTAAAAAGTATCTCGACGAACACGTTATTGGTCAAGACGAAGCCAAGAAAGTTCTGTCAGTAGCTGTTTATAATCACTACAAGCGGCTGGCAGTCATTCAATCTAAAGCTAGTGGCAAACCTGGGGCAGATGACGCCATAGAACTGCAAAAGTCCAACATCTTGTTAATCGGCCCGACTGGTTGCGGTAAAACTCTCTTAGCGCAAACTCTAGCGAAAATCTTGGATGTACCTTTTGCCGTAGCCGATGCGACGACGCTGACGGAAGCAGGGTATGTGGGAGAAGATGTGGAAAATATCTTGCTGCGACTGTTGCAGGTGGCAGATTTGGATATAGAGGAAGCGCAACGGGGAATTATTTACATTGACGAAATTGACAAAATTGCTCGTAAGAGCGAGAACACGTCAATTACCCGCGATGTTTCTGGCGAAGGCGTGCAGCAAGCCTTGCTGAAAATGTTAGAGGGAACGATCGCCAATGTACCACCCCAAGGAGGGCGCAAGCATCCTTATCAAGACTGCATCCAGATTGATACAAGTAATATTTTGTTCGTCTGTGGTGGTGCCTTCGTAGGCTTAGAAAAGATTGTAGATCAGAGAGTTGGCAAAAAAGCAATCGGCTTTGTGCAACCGGGAGAAGGCCAATCTAAAGAGAAACGAGCAGCAGACACGCTTCGCCATCTAGAACCGGATGATTTAGTAAAATTTGGCCTGATTCCAGAATTTATTGGGCGGATGCCAATGGTAGCAGTAGTAGATCCGTTAGATGAAGAAGCGCTGATGGCGATTCTGACTCAACCACGCAGCGCCTTAGTGAAGCAGTACCAAAAACTGCTGAAGATGGATAATGTGCAATTAGATTTTAAAGCAGATGCTTTACGAGCGATCGCTCAAGAAGCTTACCGCCGTAAAACTGGTGCGAGAGCATTACGCGGTATTGTCGAAGAACTAATGTTGGATGTAATGTATGAGTTACCATCCCGTAAGGATGTGACACGCTGTACAGTTACAAGGGAAATGGTCGAGAAGCGATCGACTGCTGAACTGATAATCCATCCATCTTCACTACCGAAGCCAGAATCAGCTTAATAGTCATTAGTCATTGGTCATTAGTCATTGGTCAAAAAATAAGGAATAATAACCATATACCAGGGACTAATGACAACTGACAAAGGACAAATGACTAATGCCTTATATTAATGTTCGTGGCGTTGAGCATTACTACGAATGGGTGAAAAAACCATCCGGTTCTTTGGTAAAACCAGTGATGGTTTTCATTCACGGTTGGGCTGGTTCGGCTAGATATTGGCAAAATACTGCTGATGCTTTATTAGAGCAATTTGATTGTTTACTCTACGATATGCGGGGATTTGGCCGTTCTGGTGGGAAGCCAACCATAGCCGAAGCAAGTGAAGCTGTCGCCGAATCGGAATCCCCCCAGGAAAAATCAGAGGCAATTAAAGAGCTAACCTATGAATTAGAGGAATACGCTGATGATTTGGCAGCTTTGTTAGATGCGTTGCATCTTCAGCGTGTTTATATCAATGCTCATTCGATGGGCGCTTCTGTTGCCACTTTATTTTTTAACCGCTATCCCGAACGAGTAGAACGAGGAATTTTAACTTGTAGCGGCATTTTCGAGTACGACGAAAAATCTTTTAGTGCTTTTCATAAATTCGGTGGCTATGTAGTAAAATTCCGTCCCAAATGGTTAAGCAAAATCCCATTTGTTGACCGGATGTTTATGGCTAGATTTTTATATAGTTCCATACCACATTCTGAGCGGCAAGCTTTTTTGGAAGACTTTCTCGAAGCAGACTACGATGCGGCTTTAGGAACAATTTTTACTTCAGTCAGTAAGGCTCAATCTGAAGTGATGCCGCAAGAGTTTGCCAAGTTAACAGTGCCGACTCTGCTTGTGGCGGGGGAGTATGACAAGATTATTCCAGCCGAGATGGGTCGTCAAGCGGCTGCATTGAATGACAAAGTGGAATTTGTGATGATTCCTAACACAGCCCATTTCCCAATGTTGGAAGATGCCCCAACTTATCTGCAACGAATACAAGAATTTTTGCAAATTAACACGCCAAAACCACAAGTGGGATAACTGCTGGCGGTTTTTTAGACAGTTAAATGTACCTGTGTGATACCTTGACGCATTTTGTATTGTCGCCTTAACCAAGACTTTTTAATTATTTTACGGAGTAAGGGGGCAAGTTGAATCAACAGCGATCGCAGCAGTGCATTTTTTCGCAATAGTTCGCCTTGTTTAGCTTCTTCTAACTGGAGTTGCTGGGCGCGGATAATTTCTGGCTGACGTTCTGCTTGGATGTGCGATAGTGCCATGTCAATATCCTGGTGTCCAGCTTCTTTTTGCAAAAGTGGCACAAGATGATTAGCAGCGACAATCACATCACGGAATGCAAGATTAATTCCTTGGGCACGGACGGGAGACATTGGGTGTGCAGCGTCACCTAGAAGTAATACCCCTGGTGCGTGCCATTGTGGACAATAACCAACCACAACAGAGAGCCGAATCGGAGATTCGATGGTGTCTGCATGATTACGGAAATGCTCTGCTAGCGATGAGGGTGATAGTGAGGCAAAAATCTCTGCCCAGTTGGCTTGTTTGGAGTCAGTATTTTCGGTTGCTGACATCACCCAAGCCAGATGTAGTTTTCCTGATTCTGCTCCGTGAAAGATGGTAAATACGCGATCGCCATTTACAATAGTACGAAACACATTATCGGCTGCAAACTCAGGGCTGGCGGCAAGTTTAAACCAAAGAATATCAATATTTTTGGGCTGGCGTACCAATTCCAATCCTATACGTTGTCGCACAAGAGAATTTCGACCATCTGCCCCAATCACTAAGTCAGCTTTAAGTTCTCTGCCATCGCTTAGTACTACACCTGCGACACGTTGATTAGTCCACAGTAAATCCTTGACCGGAACACCCTGAATAAATTCAAACCCATGATTGGTTTGAGCTGACGAAATCAGTGCTTTGAGCAGTGGTGGTTGTGAAACCAGTGTACAGGGTTGGGTTGCTCCCATTGGTTCATCAACTCGAAACAACTGCTTGCCCCCGATAATGAATTCCCACGCGTCGAGTTGCCGATGGGGAATATCCTCTAACAACGCCAATAGACCCATTTGCTCTAGAGCTTCTAAGCCACTGGGCATTAATCCTTCGCCGCGAAATACACGATGAAAGTCTTTTGCTGCTTCAATTAACGTTACAGCAATACCACGTTTTACAAGAAGCAGGGCAAGGGTTACACCTGTTGGGCCTGCGCCCACAATCACAATTTGCACTACTTTATCCCTTCTGTATCAGTTGCTCTTAAAGATGTTGGTCGAATTATCTTGAGATTAATAGGACTGGTACGAGTTGGAGAATAACGAACCGCAGAGGCGCAGAGGGCACAGAGAATGAGAGTTTGAGAAATATTATTGCGTAAGTTTTAATTAACTTAAACCTAGCTCTCGTTTTAGCAAGTTAATCGAGTTAGCGCCGATATAATTCTCAACCTTAATCAGCTTTGGCGGACGAATAATATCTTCATCAGAGGCTTGTACAGCTGCTTGCACTGCTGCAAAACTGGCTTGGTCGCTGATGATGACCTCAGCCCGTTTAACCATTGCCTGAAGTTTGTAAGCATCTTTTGGTTGCGAAGTCATTACCAGTAGTTCATCGCCCCGCAAACCGTGGAGGATGACTTCTGCGGCTCGTGCAATCCCGGAACTGAGGCTAACTATCCCAACACAGTTTTCTTTTGGTAGGGTTTTCAAAAGGCTGAGTTCTTTGCTGTAGTCGTAGATATCGAGAGGAATTACTCGTGCAGCTTTTGGAGCTGCGATCGCTTCTACATTACTGATAAAATATCGACTGGTGACGACTGTCGCAGAGGTAGTTTTATCTAACACAGCAGTTAATTCTTCCATTGCTACCAACTGCACTGGAATTTTTAGCGATCGCTCTAATTCATACACCATCAACTCCCCAGCACCCATGTCATAAGATGGCACTGCAACCAGTACCCGCGCACTACAACGCAAGCGCCAGTCGATTTCCGCTAAAAATAGCTCTCTAGCTTGATTCAGCGTACATCCTTGAGAAAGCAACTCATCAAGTGCTTGCTGGACAACTTGATATGCATCAGGATTTTGTTTGAGAATTGGTGATTGCAGCCTACTACCGCCTTCATGACCTTGGGCGCGAACATAAATACCCGAACCAGCCATACTTTCAACAAATCCGTCTTCCTCCAGTTGACGGTAAACCTTACTTATGGTATTGCGGTGTAACCCTGTTTGCATTGCTAGCGCCCGTGTGCTTGGTAATTTGTAGGCTGGGGGATATTGCCGAGAAGCGATCGCAAATCGGATTTGATTAAACAGCTGGGTTGATGCGGGAATTTCGCTGTCTGGCTGAATACGGAATTGAATCATCAGCAAACCTCCTGAATACTAAGTGCTAATGAGTGCTGAGTTCTGAGTGCTGAGTGCTGAGTTTTGAGTATTAAGTGTTGCTTTTATACTCAACACTTTTAACTCAGCCCTCCTTTTGTGACCAGCTACATTTGCTACATCTCAAATATGTTTATTTACATATAAAGTTTTTCTGATAGAAATTTCTAATGCGCTCACTATTGGTAATTGATAATTTAATTAGAAAAAAGCTAGCCATACTGGCATAGTTATATCAAATAAACACACGGCTAATCACATAGCACTGGTAAAAATTATTATGACAGAGCAAGCAACAACTACCACAACGATTAATCTTTTGCAAGATAATATTCAAGTGTCTGCTTATCTTGCAGAACCAAAAGAACCTGGCTCTTACCCAGGAGTTGTGGTATTACAGGAAATTTTTGGTATCAACGCTCACATTCGGGAAGTTACAGAACGAATTGCCAAACTTGGGTATGTAGCGATCGCACCTGCACTTTTTCAACGGATTGCTCCTGGTTTTGAAACCGGATATACACCCGAAGATATTGAAACGGGCAGAAGTTACGCCATGCAAACTCAAGCCTCAGAGTTATTGAGCGATATTCAACTAGCAATTGACTACCTCAAAAATCTGCCCCAAGTGAAAAAAGATGGTTTTGGCTGTATTGGCTTCTGCTTTGGCGGTCATGTCGCATATCTTGCAGCCACCTTGCCAGATATTAAAGCTACGGCTTCCTTCTACGGTGCTGGAATTACTACCCGCACACCGGGAGGTGGCGCTCCTACTGTCACTCGCATCAGAGAAATATCAGGTACTCTCTATGCCTTCTTTGGCATAGAAGATACTAGCATCCCAACCGAACAAGTAGCCGAAATTGCAACAGAGTTAGAAAAATATAAAATTCCTCATCATGTGTTTCGCTACGATGGAGCTGATCACGGATTTTTCTGCGACCACCGTGCCAGTTATAATCCTAAAGCTGCGGCCGATGCTTGGGAGCAAGTAAAACAACTCTTTGGTCAACTAAACTGAAGCATACGCACCCAAGTTCGTCATTGGTCATTGGTCATTGGTGAATAACAAAGGACAAATGACAAATGACAAATGACAATCTAAACTTCAGTTGCACCATATCAAATAACAACTAATCTTCAAAAGTCATGAATTCCGAATCGAAACTTTCTCAAACAGCCAATTCGCCCTTTACAATGGACGATTTTGCCAAAGCACTAGAAAAACACGACTACCAATTTCAAAAGGGACAGCTTGTAAATGGCAAAGTTTTCCAACTTGACCATGATGGAGCATACGTTGATATTGGTGGCAAGTCGTCAGCTTTTCTGCCGCGCGATGAGGCTTCTTTGAGAGCAGTTACCGATTTATCGGAAGTGCTGCCATTGCAAGAGGAAATGCAGTTTTTGATTATCCGAGATCAGGATGCAGAAGGGCAAGTTACCCTTTCTCGAAAGCAGTTAGAAATTCAGCACATCTGGGAACGATTGGCCGAAATGCAGGAAAATGCTCAGACTGTGCAAGTACGGGTTATGGGTGTGAATAAAGGTGGTGTAACTGTCGATATTCTTTCTTTGCGGGGATTTATCCCGCGATCGCATCTGGCAGAGCGTGATAATTTAGAAGCACTCAAAGGTCAAAATCTGACTGTAGGCTTTTTGGAAATTAATAAAAGCACCAACAAACTCATCCTTTCCCAGCGTTTAGCAACTCGTTCTAGCAACTTCAGCTTATTAGAACTAGGTCAATTGGTGGAAGGTAAAGTTACTGGCATCAAACCTTTTGGTGTGTTTGTCGATTTAAATGGGATGAGCGCTTTACTTCATATCAAACAAGTAAGCCAGAAATTTATTGATTCTTTAGAAAAGGTATTTCAAGTTGGTCAGCCAATTAAAGCTGTCATTATTGACTTGGATGAGGGCAAAGGGCGGGTTGCTCTTTCTACCAGAGTGTTGGAAAACTTCCCTGGCGAAGTGCTAGAAAATTTTCATGAAGTGATGGCTTCAGCTGAGGCGCGTGCTAATAGAGCAAATAACAAAGCTTCTGAATAGTTTTGAGATGGGCTGCTTGCACAAAGTATAAATAGTGCAATTGCACCTGCCGTATATGGGATTAATGGGTGAATACTGCCCAAAAATTAATCAACAATTCAAATTGTGGGTTATTTTATTACTCCCCCTGCATCTATAAAGATGTGGGGGGATTGAAAATTTTAAAACCTTTTAACGATTTACGTTTTTTAGGACTTTTTCAAGCTAGTATCGAGGGTTTTTAGTAAGCACTTTAGTGGTTATACCATTTCTGTATGAAGCTGCGCTAAATTATTCACAAGGGTGTATTTGGTAAAAGTGTAATGGGTCTCAAATTGCAAGTTGAGATTAAACAGAGCCGAGAAGAATTGGAAAAAGCTGTTAAATATGCCGCAGAAGG
>NZ_JAVRBQ020000025.1:0-32878 GCF_034531215.2 Nostoc sp. ChiSLP03a | reverse complement strand
GTGAAGTTGCACATATCTTGATCCCCCTAAATCCCCCTTGAAAAGGGGGACTTTGATAGATGTTTTTCCGGTTCCCCCCTTTTTAAGGGGGGTTAGGGGGGATCGAATTCTATGCAGCTTTATAAAAAATTGGTATAAGGTACACTCATTCCCAAATTCCCATCTTTTTCACCACTGATAAGAGTGGGAGGATTACCTGGCGCTACACGCCGCCAAATCGGTTCATTTGTTGTATCTCCCCGATCAGTAAAGGTAGCAGCTTTGGAGGGTTGAGCGGTAGAAACAGTAGCTAATGCTAACCCCAGAATAACCATTAATGGTTTTTTAAAAAACTTTGTTTCTAACATAAATTATTTCTTGAAATCTACTAACAGCTTGTTTCAAAATTAACCAGATTCTTCGATTTTCTAACTGTGGCATTCATCGCTCACTTAAACTTTTTGCTGTTTGGCAGCAATCAACTTTCTCTGCAAGGCAAAAGCTACACTCACAGCAAGTAAAATTCCACCAACCCCCTGAGGTTCGGGAACTGACTTCGGACTATTAAATCCATACTTTGCTAGTATTTTTTGTCCAGTTGGTGAAAGGATATAATCAGCTAGTTTTGAACTTCCAGGATTCGCATTCTTAAGTACTGTCAAACCATAGTCAGCTTGGGTTTTTAAGCTATTTGGCAATTCTACTATCTGTAAACTTGGTGAAATTTGTTGGGCAGATAAAGCACTGGTGTAATAGACTAAATAGATGTCTGCTTTGTTGATATCTTGCAGATAGTAGACTATGCTTCCCCCCGGACTATTCCTCTCTGGCGGCAATGTTCCTGATAATATTACAGCTTTATCATTCAGTTGGGCAAAGCTGCCTGGATGAATTTGTTCAGCTTTGCGAAATACTTCTACCCCGTAATCTCCCAGGGGATCGCTTACAGGTTTGGAAATACCCAATTTAACGTTGGGATCGAGAAACTTATCAAGCAGATTCTCTGTGGCGAGTGACACTTCAGGTGTGGCGATCGCATAGATAGGATTTCTGGCAAACGTTTCAACTTCCCCACTTAAGTTATTTTGATTTAATGCAAGGGCATTACCTAAATCCGCACTGGCAAAGACATCTGCCTTTTCCCCTGTTAACAACCTATCTTTCAATGAACCAGAGGAAGCAAATTCTGTTTTCACAGAAATCCCATATTCTTGGGTAAAAGCACTCTTCACTTCCGAAAGTCCACCCCTCAAGCTACCAGCAGCATATAAAGTCACCTCAGGAGGTGCAGCCAATGTGGCTGCTAAAGTCTGTTTTGTAAAGGTAAGATTGACAACTAATGCAGTCAGTGAAGCGACAAGCAAATACTTTTTCATCATTTTTTAACAGCCCATAAGTAAGGAAAAAATCACTTTCTCGTTTTTGATAAGCTAAAACACATATTTCTTGCATAGTGAAGGAGTGAAGTTTTTTGACTGCTGACAGTTGAGAGTCAAGAGTTAACACTCAACAGCCAACACGACCATATATGATTTAAAAAGTGTGGAACAGCTTAAATAATGCTTAAACAACTTCGATCCGATCGTTTAAACTTTATGAATTATTCAACAGTATTGATTGCGTATGCTTTTATACAAGTTGGTGTTTTCGACTGAAGCTATCATACCAACTAAGTTGGATAAAATCAATTCAACTACGTAATTAAACGCTGACTTTATCAAAACTTTAAGTAAAAAGTTTTTTATCTTGATGAGATTACGCGCATGACAAAACTTCAGGAATAACTATGACTGTACCCAGATTTCTCACTACATATTGAGAAGCCTGCGCTTGTGCTTTTGTGCTCTTGTGCAGAGAAGAGTTGTTGTACAAGTTCTTTCACCTCTGCCCCTCTGCTCCTTCTTCCTTTCAAGCTTGTGAGAAATGCGGGGTAATGTGTGACAGAGCTAAACTAAACGTGTACGATCTCAAAATAAGCGATATGCTTCTCAGTGAACTTTTACCAACTGTCGGTCAACTATCTCACTAAGAGAAACTTCGACCGATCCACTTTCTCCTTCTTGCAGTTGCGAAAAAACAGGGATAAGTTGTTTAGTTAGCCATCTTTTATAACTGATTCCAATTGTTGAGACAGCGAATGTGTGTCTCTAAATGTTGATGCAGGCAAGTACACTGTAAATTGAGTACCTCTGCCTACTTGACTGTAAACATTGACAAAACCACCGTGATTCTTAATAATACCCAATGCCGTAGAAAGTCCTAAACCTGTACCTTTGCCTACCTCTTTGGTAGTGAAAAATGGTTCAAAAATTCTTTGCTGGACTTCTAACGACATCCCCATACCAGTATCCGTCACCACGATCGCAATATAAGAACCAACTTTCGCATCAATATTTATTTGGGTAGAATGTTCGCCAATCACCAGATTTTCCGCCGCAATTCTGAGAATACCGCCATTGGGCATAGCGTCGCGGGCATTGATTACTAAGTTTATCAATACCTGATGTAGTTGAGTTACATCTCCACGAACGTACCAGAGATTTTTAGGGATATCTATCTGGCAAATAATGGATTTAGGGAATGTTTGAGCGATAATTTGCTCAATCTCTGCCATCAAAGGCTGAATTTGCACAATTGTCCGTTTATCTTCAATACCGCGTGCAAAAGATAACACTTGTTTAAGCAAATTAGCGCCGCGTTTGACATTATTTTCTAAAGTTTGCAATATTTGCTGACTCTGGGGATCGGGCAATTTCTTCTGCAATAGTTGAACTGACATTAAAATTGGCGATAGTATGTTGTTGAGGTCGTGAGCGATACCGCCAGCAAGAGTGCCGATACTCTCCAAACGTTGCGATCGCAAAAGTTGAGCTTCTAGTTGTTTCTGCTGCGTAATTTCAGTATTCGCACTCAAAATAGATTTGGGTTGTCCATTCTCATCTGGTATCAGTGTCCACCGACTTTCAACAATAATTACTTTGCCTTCTTTTGTCAGTTGATGCAACTCACCCCGCCACTCACCCGTATTCATCACCTTTAAATAAGCATCTTCTAGCTGTGGTGAATCTTTATACAAAAGTTGCAAAACATTCTTACCCACAACTTCTTCAGCCTTCCAGCCATACAGACGTTCAGCACCTTGATTCCAAAACAAGATTTGGTTGTGGATATTTCGCACCAGAATCGCGTCAGTTGATACATCCAGCAGCAACCCTTGTTCGCGGATTTTCTGTTCTGCCTGTTTTTGCTGGGTTATATCTCGCGTCAGTGCCAAATGGATGAACGTACCATCAGATTCGTTATATAGCGGTACGGCATGGGTTTCTATGAAGCGGCGAGTGCCTTTAAATCCCACGATTTCAAATTCTAAAGTCCCCTTATTACCTTGGCAGACACTTTCATGCAAGTCGGCAAAGGCGGCTCTATACTCTGGTACAATTACGGCATCAACTGGTTTACCAATCAAGATATCAGCACTTTCCACTTCCATCATTGCCAGCCCTTCTGCATTAATTTCTAAAAGGGTGCCATCTCTGGCAATTAGCTGGATGCATTCTGGTTCTGCATCTATCATGGCACGTAAACGATTTTCGCTTTGACGTAGGGCCAGTTCTGTCTGCTGAAGTTGCCTGAGATAACGCCACAACAAATCATATAGCAACGCCACCAACACCAAATCCACAATCGCAGCGATAAAAAATGTCACTATCGCTTTTTGGGAATTTGCTTGTGACTGCTGCATTTCCTGCTGTAATAAATTTTTCTCTGCCTTCAAAGAATCGTTAATCAGTTGTTGAATATCTTTGCCAATTTGTTTGTCATTATCAGATAAGATTTGTTGCCGAACTGCTTCTAATCCCTGGTTTTTTCTGAGGTAAATTTCTTGTTGTAAAATGTTGAGCCTGTAGGTAATTTTCGGCTCTAGCAAATCAATCCACTGCTGCTTCTGACGGTTATTAGCAGTTAGTTTTTTGAAAGTCTGAATATTGCTATTTATTTTTTGCTCGGCTGCAAGATAAGTTTGTAAATCATCTGCATCTACTGTAATTAAATAACTACGTTGTGCAGTTTCAGTATCTTTGAGTGTAGATTGGATACTTTCAATTTGGCTAATAACTTTATAAGAGTATGTTAGCCATTGTTGGTTGTGAATCAACTTCACAGTGTTGCTATATGAAACTACAGCATTAGTAAATACAACTGCCAATGCTAAGATGAATATTGCTTTCAGCTTTTGGACTCGATACCATTTTTTGATCGTGCGATCGCCCTTTCTGCCGCAGATGCCTTTCATCAGTTAAGATTAAATATTAAAAACAAATACTGAGAATATTTTAAAAATTTTGATAACACGGGTAACAAAATACAATCTCTTAAAGTTGTAAATATCTGGATTTTTTGGAATGATGATTTATACATAATAGTTACAAATAAATCAGCTAGTTTTTAATATAAATTCATTTTTACAGTAATATGGGCAATGCAGTTTAGATGGGATATAGCCATTTTCAACCCAGTGAGCTACAGGTATGCAAGGCAATAATACCAAAAATGACTAATGACCAAACCACCACGTTGCATTGTCTGCAACACGACTTTTTTACAAGGTCATAGTTTTTACACTGGACTCTGTGTTGAGTGTGGAAATCTTAACTTCAGCAAGCGTCAACAAACTGCTGATTTACGAGGTACAATTGCCGTTGTCACAGGAGCCAGGGTAAAGATTGGTCATGGGGTAGCATTGAGACTGTTGCGAAATGGTGCAACTGCGATCGCAACAAGCCGTTTTCCTCATGATGCGGCAAAAAGGTACGCAACAGAGCCAGATTTTCTAGAATGGCAACATTGTTTGCAAAATTACGGACTCGATTTGCGCCATCTCCACAATGTTGAGCAATTTACCCAACACGTTTGCAAGTTTTATCCGCGACTCGACATTATTATCAATTTGGAAGTGCATATAAGGGACTTCCAAGTAAAAAAATATTCCATAGCAGAGGGACAAGAAAGACAAGGGAGACAAGGGGGACAAGGAAGAAAGAAGTCTATTTGTGATTAACAGTAGACTCAAGCAATTAATGAGCAACTTCAAAGAAACTAATAAGTTTTTTGAGAATGTCTTTAAAAGGATGTTTGAAAAATCCTCTTGTCGGTAGCAAAACGTTGTATATATCTCTAAGTATCCCGATAAATTGGCGTATTTTAATTATTGACATGATTCAAGCAATATGTTAATAATAATAGTTTGTGGAAACTTTACTTCTTAATATAAGCTCTTGGCTAACGTCATTGTCATAGGTGCCCAATGGGGCGATGAAGGAAAAGGTAAAATAACTGACTTACTCAGCCGTTCCGCAGATGTTGTGGTGCGTTACCAAGGGGGTGTCAATGCTGGACACACGATTGTAGTTAAAGGTCAGACCTTTAAACTGCATTTGATTCCCTCTGGGATTTTGTATCCAAATACCGATTGCATTATCGGCTGTGGAACAGTGATCGATCCACAGATTTTGATCGCAGAACTCGACCAACTAAAAGAATTAAATATTTCCACTGACCACCTGCTGATATCTGAGACAGCCCACGTAACGATGCCTTATCATCGATTGATTGACCAGGCATCTGAAGAACGACGGGGAAGCCATAAGATCGGCACAACAGGTCGGGGCATTGGGCCGACTTATGCTGACAAATCTGAACGTACAGGGATTCGGGTTTTAGACTTAATGGACCCGGATGGGTTGCGCGAGCAGCTGGAATGGACGATTAATTATAAAAACGTCATTTTAGAAAAGCTTTACAACTTGCCGCCTCTAGATCCACAAGAGGTGATTGAGCAGTATTTGGGCTATGCAGAACGCTTGCGGCCTTACGTTGTTGATACATCGTTGAAAATATCCGATGCGATTCAAAGACGACGCAATATTTTGTTTGAAGGCGCACAAGGTACGCTCCTAGACTTAGATCACGGAACTTATCCTTATGTTACCTCCTCTAACCCAGTGGCGGGTGGGGCTTGCGTTGGTACTGGGGTAGGGCCGACAATGATTGACCGGGTAATTGGGGTGTCGAAAGCCTATACAACCCGTGTCGGAGAAGGGCCATTTCCCACTGAATTGGATGGCGAGTTAGGAGAATTATTGTGCGATCGCGGTGCTGAATTTGGCACAACCACCGGACGCAAACGGCGTTGTGGCTGGTTTGATGCCGTCATCGGTCGCTATGCCGTGCGGATTAACGGCATGGATTGTATGGCGCTGACCAAACTAGATGTTCTTGATGAATTAGAAGAAATCAAAGTTTGTGTTGCTTATGACATAGATGGCGATCGCAGCGAACACTTCCCCACCAGTTCTCGTCAATTTGCTAGATGTCGTCCCATCTACAAAACCTTGCCGGGGTGGAAAGTGTCAACAACTCACTGTCGCACCCTAGAAGACTTGCCACAAGCAGCATTGGATTATCTGAAATTCTTAGCCGAATTGATGGAAGTTCCGATCGCGATCGTCTCATTAGGAGCCAGCCGCGATCAAACCATAATCGTAGAAGACCCGATCCACGGCCCCAAACGCGCTTTATTGCACCCCGACGGTACACCTGCTACCCTACTTAGTGCGTAAATTAGTCATCAGTCATTAGTCATTAGTCATTGGTCATTAGCAAATGACTAATGACCAATGACAAAGGACAAAGGACAACTGACAACTGACAAAGGACAACTTTTATGGCTATTACAGTCGAATCTCAAAAACGTCCAGAAGGCAGCAAGCCAAAAGCTTTGCGCCGCGCTGGATTGATACCTGCAAATTTGTATGGTCATAAGGGTACAGAATCCATTTCTTTGACCATTGAAGCCAAAACTGTTGAGCGTTTGCTCAAAAGAGCTTCCGTTAACAACACTTTGATTGAGTTGAATATTGCTGATGCACCTTGGCGCGGTAAAACCTTGCTGCGGGAACTTCAGATCCATCCAGCCAAAGGTACGCCTTACCACCTCAGCTTTTTTGCAGTTGCTGGCCACGGCGACACCACTGTAGAAGTACCGCTGCGTTATGTGGGAACTGCTGTTGGTGTTAAACAAGAAGGTGGTTTTTTAGACACTGTTATCACTGAATTGCAAGTCAGCTGTGCGCCAGAAAACATTCCAGAAATAATTGAAATTGATGTCTCTAACCTGCAAATCGGAGACAGCTTGCGTGTTCACGAGCTAGTCTTGCCTCAAGGCGTCACAGTTCTTGGCGATCCGGAGCGAGTCGTAGTTAGCGTCTCGCAGCCGCAAATCAGTGCTGCTGCTGAGGATGAAGCTGAAGCAGAGGGTGAAACAACCTCTGAAGCTACGTAAGTGTGTAATAATTTTTGATGATAGCCAGGGGGAAACTCCTGGTTTTTTTGTATTTGAACCCGCAGAGCAAAGAGATGATATAGCTAGGGACTGGGGACTAGGGACTGGGGACTGGGTGAAAAGCCTTTTTGTGTCTAAATTTTATCATCTGTCAATGTCCTAACCATTTTGGCTGTTGCTATATCATCTCCGCTAAATTACCCTTAATTCCCTCGGAACCCCACCCCGCCAACGCTACGCTTTGTCTCCCCTCCCCGCAAGCAGGGAGGGGTTGGGGGTGGGGTGTTTTTATTATGGTCAATTCGACGACATGATATGACAAGTGTTGGTGCACAGTGTATCTATCCCGCCTCGGAATAAATTCCGAGTCTCATAACCAAAGTCCTCTAAAAGGTTGTTTGAAAAGTGGTTGGCTGTGATTTTAGGCACTAACCGATCCCCCCTAGCCCCCCTTAAAAAGGGGGGAACCGGAATCTAAGTCCCCCTTTTTAAGGGGGATTTAGGGGGATCTAGAACGTTTTGTTACCGAGAAGAAAACTTTTCAAACATCCTCTAACGAACGCACTTAATTACGAATTACTTTAACGTGCATCACCAATCAAGACAAATGGCGACCAATAATAAGGATGGTCTTTAATTAGCTTCAACTTAGCTTGTTGCAAAGCTTCTCCTTTGGTCATACCTTGCTTGAGGTTTTGATAAAATTGAATCATCAATTGCTGAGTAGCTCGATCGTCAACCGCCCATAAACTTGCCATCACAGCTTTAGCACCAGCACGCTCAAATATATAAGCAACACCTGCAAGTCCTGTGCTAGCATCATTCAAATTAGTGTCTACAGCAGTTTGACAGGCACTAAGAGTAATCAGTTGTGTGCCTTGTAGCCCTAAAAGAGCAGCATTGGCAATGTCTAAGGGTTTGTCAGCAAATAGTAATGTATTATTTTTTAAATTGACTTTTTTGCAATCTTCAGTTTTGAAACAGCCGTGAGTTGCTAAATGCAAAAAGTCAAAGCGCAATGCTTGGGATCTAAACTTTTCTAGGGTAGCTTCATTGTGGATATAAACTTCACTGTCTGGCAGTATTTCCTTAATACTTCTGACTTCTGCCTCTGCACCTGGGAGATTTTGTGGGTCACTGGGTACTGGATTACCAAATGCTAAAACAGCTTGTACTTTGGGGGGTACGGCATTTTGCACACCTGGAGATTTTAGGGAATTATTGGAAATGCGAGTGAGATAGTTGACAGGATATTTCTCGATTAAAAATTGGTTGGTTTTACTGTCGGAAAGAGTTTCAAAAGGTAGATGGCGCAGTTGACCAGTAGCGATAATACTTAGTTCTTTGGGGGATAAAGCTTTAATTTTGTCTTCTATAGGACGAATAAGAATATCATAAAGTTTGCCGCCAGTTTCACGGTAGTTAGAATTACTTTCATCTTGTACTTCTTTCAAGTATTGGGTGAGAAGTTTATTAAATTCAGTGGGGTCAATAGATTTTTTTATAACGCTCAACTCGCCTTTTGTGAAGATAAAAATTGCGACGTTATTAGGCATATCTCTGACATTAGTCAGCAAGACAGGTTGAACTACAACCGTTCCTGCGGGTATGGAGGATGTAAGGTTTTTAATATCTGCAGGTGTAGTTTCAAATAGTTCTGCTACTTCAGGAAAGCGGCGGGATATTTTTTCGGCTTCTGAGTAAACTTGTGCTTCTAATTGCCGAATTTGCTGGGGTAGGCTTTCGGATTGATCGCTTTGCAGTTGTTGTCGCAAGGATTCCAATTGTTGATTTTTTTTACTCCAGTTATCAAGAGCTTTCTGTGCTTCTGGGTTGGCAACTTTGGCATTAATCAAGCGAGTATAATCAGCAAGGTCGGCTGTAGTGAATAGGTTAACCCATTCAAAGGCTTGAGCGTATTTTTTTTGATTAATCAGGACATCGACTAAAGCAGTAGCAGTAGCACTCGCATTATTGTCCTGTAAAAACTTTTGGCGATTTTCTCGTTGCAAACCCTGGCGCATTTCTAAGCTGATTTGGAGAGATTGCTCTAAATTGGTAATGGCTTGGGTTGGTCGATTTGTACTTTGGAAAAGTACACCAATATTACTTAAGGTAATAGCTTCACCTGCACGATCGCCCACAGCACGAATCAGGGGCAGAGCTTGGTTGTAAAATTCGAGTGCTTTTTGCTTTTCTCCTAAATCGTCGTAGACTCCACCGATGTTATTGAGTGTAGCCGCTTCACCAGAGCGATCGCCCACAGCACGCCTAAGGGGCAGAGCTTGGTTGTAAAATTCGAGTGCTTTTTGCTTTTGTCCTAAATTGGAGTAGACTTTACCGATGTTACTGAGTGTAGTCGCAACACCAGAGCGATCGCCCATAGCACGCCAAAGGGGCAGAGCTTGGTTGTAAAATTCGAGTGCTTTTTGCTTTTCTCCTAAAGCGTCGTAGACTGCACCGATGTTACTGAGTGTAGTCGCAACACCAGAGCGATCGCCCACAGCCCGCAAAAGGGGCAGAGCTTGGTTGTAAAAATCGAGTGCTTTTTGCTTTTCTCCTAAATCGTCGTAGACTTTACCGATGTTATTGAGTGTAGTTGCTTCACCAGAGCGATCGCCCACAGCACGTCTAAGGGGCAGAGCTTGGTTGTAAAATTCGAGTGCTTTTTGCTTTTCTCCTAAATCGTCGTAGACTGCACCGATGTTATTGAGTGTAGTCGCAACACCAGAGCGATCGCCCACAGCCCGCCAAAGGGGCAGAGCTTGGTTGTAAAATGAGAGTGCTTTTTGCTTTTCTCCTAAAGCGTCGTAGTTAAACCCAAGGTAAACCAGTGCGATCGCTTCACGTTTTTGGTCTTTGAGTTCTCGTGCAATGGTTAAAGCTTGCTGTAATATTTGTATTGCCTTTTGGCGTTCCTGTTGTTGTGTCAGTTGTCTCCCTTGCTTAAGCAGTCTTTCTGCTTCTTGCGATCGCGAGTTTTGAGTCTGTCCCCAGGTGGATTGAGCCATTAGCATCACTGTTAAAGGCGTTAAATAAAAGCCCACAGCCAAAAAACTGGTAAGAAATTTTTTCATAAAATAGCGCAGAGGTAGCTGTTTTTAATTGGGTGTTAGCAAAAGTTGTCGTTAGCAACATCAAAAGTATTTGGTCAAAGCTAGGATTGCTACTCTACAGGAACGCTTACAGCAAGCAAAGCGATCGCAAGAACAAAAATACCTTTACTTTGCGTAAGTCTTATAAAGGTTGAAACATTTATTGCCGACATCGGAGCATTTGTTATAAACGTTGGGACATTTCTTGCAAATGTTTAAGCATTTGTTGGAAATGTTTGAACGTTTGTTGCAAACGTTTGAATATTTGTTGCAACTACTTGAACCTTTGTTAGAGATATTTGAATACTTGTTACAACTACTTGAACATTTGTTAGATATGTTTGAATACTTGTTACAACTACTTGAACATTTGTTGCAAATATTTGAATATTTGTTGAAAATATTTGAACATTTGTTGCCAGCACCAAAGCATTTGTTACAAACGTTTAAACATTTGTTGCTAGCATCGAAGTTTTTGTTATCAACATCAGCAAAAGCCTAAATTAGGGATTTACGTTGAGTAGACACAAATATGCTATAGAAGCGTACAGCTAAAATAATTCACGAATCAATAAGGGTTTGCCAGAATGTTAATCGTTCTTTGTTGCGAATTGAACTGGATTTCATTCACCACATATTGCCGATTTCTAGCCACTGACTGAATACCCAGCAACTGTGCTGTGGAAACTACAGGTGGTTTAAGTTTCACCACCGCTTGACCCTGAGTAGGATTTTTTACGGTAAAAGTATTTAGGGGTATACCATTCCAAGTTACAAGCTTACCTGTGGGACGGTCTCGCTCACCCCGGATAATTTGCCGCCCATTGCTTCTGTAAGCTAACGCCCCATTCTTGAAGACTACTTTTTGAATTTTGCTCAGGGGAATTGTGGCAGTTTTGCCACTACGCTGAATTGATAGTGCTTCTGTCTGTGCATCAATTCCGATTACTCGACCACTGTTTGACCCACCTGCTTTTAGGATGACTTCTGCTAACTCTGGTAAGGCCACTGGAAGTTCTAATTCATCTGCTTTGACTGGTGTCTGTGCTAAGAAGAAATTTTCCGTTGTGACATCCTTGCTAATTACAGCTTGGATGTTCCCTGCTAGTGCTGCTGCCATTACTAAGATTGCCACAACCGATCTTTGAAAAAAAGCTTTCATGGCTTTAACAGTATATTTGACTAGATTTAACTTTCTCATTAAACTTCAGAGGCGGATACTAAATTTCCGTAAAATCACTAAAAGAAACTGATTATTCATTTATAAGTGTTTGCAGTTGAGTGCAATATAGACCTAACCCCCAGCCCCTTCCCTACAAGGGAAGGGGAGTAAGATTCAAAGCCTCTCTCCTCCTACTAGCGTTGGTGAGTAAGATTCAAAGCCTCTCTCCTTTTAGGAGAGAGGTTTGGAGAGAGGTCTATAACTTGGTGCGTTACGCTTCGCGGTAACACACCCTACATTGTTTCCCCCATCTCCCCTATGACCCAAGCACCAAATCCTAACCAGGAAACCAATATTTTAGGTAAATTCACAAGTGTACTTGGCTTACTGGGTGCGGCGCTTTTCTTTGCAGGCTGGATTTACCGTTGGTCATATTTCTACTTTTTTCAGCTAGAAGTCAATACCCTCGACTTACCCGCACAGTCTTTTTTGATAGTTCCCCTGCAAATATTTCTCGGAGATGGTTGGACAATCTGCAAAAGTGCGATCGCTTTTTTTGTAGCTGCGATCGCTATTCAGGCAACATTATGGTTAATTAAAATCGTTAGTGAGACTGTAGTCTCTGCAAGCCAACTACTATTGAGTCGCATCATCTCTGCAACCCAACACAAACGCTCATGGACAGCTAAACGGCTAAAATCTCTGGCTGAATTTAGTTCTGGACAACTGCGCTCAGTGGAATTTCTGCGATCGCTAGTCAATGAGATAGTCATAGTATCCTGGGTATTAATTGTGATATTTTGGTTAGCTCGTTGGCAAGGCATCGCAGATGCACGACGAGACGCTGGCCAAAACTCCACCTTACCTGTTGTAGCCTTAATTACACCAGAAGAAAAGTTTGCTGTGGGACGCAAACTTGATGATATATTTGCAGATCCATCTTTGAAAGGTTATCGCATTATTGGCGATCGCGGTCTATTCGACGACTTGCGAGGCAGAGAAGATAATGACATCAGCAATCCACAGCAGCCGCGAGTCTGGCGCTTACTCCTAGAACGTGGCGGCTGGATTTATTTGTTTCGAGCATTACCCTCAAACGCAAAACCTGGTGAGATTCCATCTGTGTTGGCTATTCAAGAAAGTGAGAAGGGACATATCATCATTCGCAGTCCAGAAGCTTCTAAAACGAGTTCTCCTTGATATGCTGATATCTTGCACCATTCTCAATTGACCAATGACCAATGACTAATGACAGTCATCACAGAAAATAGCGCATTAGCTGATCAACACTCAATTGGTAAACTGTGTAATAATTTTTGATGATAGCCAGGAGGAAACTCCTGGTTTTTTTGTATTTGAACCCGTAGAGCAAAGAGATGACAGAAGTAACTCTCCCAGCTTTTATTGAGCAAATGTTGCAGCCGGGATTTTATCCCCATAAGGTAACAGAACCTATTCAACTAGTTCAAACCCACGCTTCTTATGTGCTGTTAACTGGGGATTACGTCTATAAACTGAAAAAATCTGTGAATTTTGGCTTTTTGGACTTTTCTACCTTAGATAAGCGGCAGCATTTTTGTCAGGAAGAGTTACGGTTAAATCAGCGCGGTGCTGGTGAATTATATTTAGAAGTTTTGCCCATAACTTTAGTAGGGGAGCAATACCAGTTAGGGGGAACGAGCGAGGCTGTAGAATATGCGCTGAAGATGCGTCAGTTTCCTCAAGAGTCGCTACTAAGTATCCTTTTTGAAGAAGGTAAGTTAAATGAGACACTTCTAAATGAGTTGGGACGAGTGGTTGCTCAATATCATGCCCAAGCACAGACGAATGATTACATTCGCACTTTTGGCGAAGTGCCAAATATCCGGGCTGCCTTTGATGAGAATTATCAGCAAACTGAGAAGTATATTGGTGGCCCCCAGACTCAGGCGCAATTTACAGAAACAAAGCAATATACAGATAAATTTTTTGCCGAACGTCCAGAATTATTTGCTAGCAGAATTCACAACGGTTATATTCGTGAATGTCATGGGGATTTACACCTGAGAAATATTGCCCAGTGGCACGATAAAATCTTGTTGTTCGATTGCATTGAATTTAATGAGTCGTTTCGCTTTGTCGATGTGATGTACGATGTGGCGTTCACTGTGATGGATTTGGAAGCTGGCCAGCGTCAAGACTTGGGTAATGCGTTTTTGAATACTTATATAGAGCAAACTGGAGACTGGGAAGGCTTACAGGTGTTGCCCTTGTATTTAAGCCGTCAGGCTTATGTGCGGGCGAAGGTGACATCATTTTTACTAGACGATCCGAGTGTACCCGCAACGGTGAAGGAAGAAGCGACAAAAACCGCCACTGATTATTACAAACAAGCTTGGGAATACACTAAACCCAAGCAGGGACAATTAATTTTGATGTCGGGGTTGTCGGGTTCTGGTAAAAGTACCACAGCAAGACATTTAGCCCGTCAACAGAAAGCGATTCACCTGCGTTCTGATGCGGTGCGGAAGCATTTAGGGGGAATTTCTTTGTGGGAACGGGGTGGCAACGATTTATATACACCAGAGATGACCGAGAAAACTTACACACGACTGTTAGAATTGGGAATTATTCTGGCTAAACAAGGTTTTTCAGTAATTTTAGATGCCAAGTATGATAAACAGCACTTACGCCAAGAAGCGATCGCACAAGCTACAAAACATCAACTTCCCCTTCAGATTATCCAATGCACAGCACCACTTGAAGTTCTAAAAGAGCGTTTGAACAATCGCACTGGTGATATTGCCGATGCCACCGCCGATTTATTAGCCTCACAAATTAAACAAGCTGAACCTTTCACTGAAGAGGAACAACCTTATGTAAAGATTTGGGATACAACTCAACCACAACAGGCACAATTAAAATAATTTGTAATCCTCGCCTTCATGCGAGAAGCAAGCTACGTAATTCGTAATTCGTAATTGAATCGAAAATTAGGAATTACGTTAGAGTCAGACGCTTTTACGTCGCTAAGGCTTTGCTATCGAGCGTCATTAGTAATTTGTTAAATAAGTTATTTATTTTATGGCAGACAAAAAGAACGACTTATTCAGTATTTCTCCCAGCTTCTTTTCTCAACTATTATTTGGGGCATTTTTAACATTTATATTAATAATGACCGGCTCCGCACCAGCCCTAAGTATATTCTTAGGAATCATGGGCGGTTTCATCTTAAGCTGGATCACTAATGTAACGGATAATAGCCCCCAAGCACCAAATGTTGCCTCCTCTGATGGTGTTGATGCAGGACTGAAATACTGGTTATTTTTCATGCTGGGTTTTGTATATTTAGGCTATCCAGCACCTATGAGTATCTTGCTCGGTGGATTAGGTGCTTTAGCTGGAGGCTGGATTACTGCTTGGTGGGGAAGTAAGGAAGAAACTAGAACTCAGTTGCAAGTTGAAGAATCAGAAGAGGTTGAAGTTGAACCAACGAATGAAAGGATCAACAAACGGCAAATCAGAAGAGCCGGTCGCCGTTACCGTCGCACTCCTGGAAGTAGTTTCAATTACAAGTTTTGGGAAAGGTAATAATTTGGGCATTGGGCATTGGGCATTGGGCATTGGGCATTGGGCATTGGGCATTGGGCATTGATCGATAATCAATAGTTTTTCTTCATCACTTCCTCATCTCCTATTCCCCATGCCCCATTCCCCATGCCCCATGCCCTAATAATATGTTTTTATATTTATCCAAGTTACTGCCACTATTTTTTTATCCACTAGGATTAGCCTGCGTGAGCTTGGTAGTAGCATTAGTGACTTTGTGGAAACGACCCCGGACTGCGGCGATCGCAATTGCTTTTTCCCTAATTTTATTGCTATTTTCTAGCAATGCTTGGATCGCTAAATCATTAGTGCGATCGCTAGAATGGCAAAATCTTCCACCCGCCCAAATACCTAATGCAGAAGCAATTGTGGTTTTGGGTGGCGCAACTAAATCAGCTTTTTTCCCAAGACCTACTGTCGATTTGAGTGAATCAGGCGATCGCGTCATCTACGCCGCCCAACTGTATCGCCAAAAAAAAGCGCCTATAATCATTCTCAGCGGCGGTCGCATTGATTGGCGTGGAAGTGGTTCGCCAGAGTCGGCCGATATGGCCACAATCCTTACATCTATTGGTATTCCATCTGAGGCGATTGTTCAAGAACCTGACTCTCTCAATACTTATCAAAATGCTGTAAATGTCCGAAAGATTTTGTCATCTCGTGGGATAAATCAGGTATTATTAATTACTTCGGCAATGCACATGCCGCGATCGCTTCAGATTTTCCAGCGTCAAGGAATCAATGTTATTCCCGCACCGACTGACTTTCTAGTTAGTGAGGGTGAGTTGCAAGAACTCGGTAGTACTCCCAAAGCCGCTATACTAAATTTATTACCCGATACCGACAACTTACACCAATTTACCATCGCTTTAAAAGAGTATATTGGTTCTTTAGTTTATCGCTTACGCGGTTGGCTTTAATTGAGTAATGAGTAATGAGTTATGAGTTATGAGTTATGAGTTATGAGTTATGAGTTAGGAGTTATGAGTTAGGAGTTAGGAGTTAGGAGTTATGAAGTGCGGTAATTGTCTGAATTTGAAACTCTTAATGACCAATGACCAATGACAAATGACAAATGACAAACTAAATTAATTTTATGTCAAAAAATTTACCTTATATTATTCCAGTTGCTCAACCCCAAGTTGAGGAAGCTTTTGCGTCTTACCAAACAACCCATGAGTTTTACCACGAAGTTCGATCGCGATCGGAGTTTCAGCGTTATTGTGATTGGTATTATACAACAGCAGAACAAAACCGCCAAGACCTTAAAAAAATGCGCGGCGAACTGAATATTTTCCAGTGGTTTCGCCGCCGATAAGTGCTTTAGATGACTTCTAACTCATTTTCACGCAAGTGGGCTTTAAACTTTTTACTAAACTGGACTACAATCGGTAGATTAGCGCTTACTGGTCTGTCTCGCCATTGGCTGGCAATAGCTACTATATCGCCTTCTGTACCTTTGATATCAAAAGGCTGATTCCGATGTTCAGGATGATGATACACCACTACTGAATCTTTAACGCGGACGCGATCGCCAACTTTCATAACAACATTCACACCTAGCATTTTCTTTTCCACAAGTATCTGCTACAAAATATATGATTAAATCGCTTAGAATTTGATTTAATCAGCTATTTCTTGACGCTTCATCGGGGTGCAACGGCTTAACCCTCTGCGTCCAGGCACGTTTTAGCAATCCGCGCGTACTTTTTTCAGTTTTTTGCCACGTTAATAAGTATCGCCCCTACCTTTCGTGTTTACCCAAAAAACAGGGAAATGAAAGGAAATCAGGCGACTTCAGATGTGCTTAGTACTTTGACAGATATCCAACTCTTTTATCTTGACTCTAGGATGTTCCCCAGGTCAACTCTCTTAAGAATTTTCGTATATGGTGGATGCGCTGTTATTGCGATCGCTCGTTTGTATGGAATCAAGTTGAAAATCGTAACAAAAAATACATATATTTCATAAAACATAGTAGGTAGGAAGAGCGCTGCTATCGCTACAAGGTGCGCTGCTTATGGTAAATTAACAACGATTTTAGGACGCAAAGCTACCCAACGCTGAAGGTATTCGGGTAATATAATTAACTTCTATTTCAATAAAACAACTTGTGTTTGAGACAACGTGATGCTGGAATTTTGGAAAAGCCTTCTTGCTTATAAGCAGTTTATTCCCCACGGTCATTGCTATCTTTGGAAACCAGAATTAGTGGGGTTGCATATTCTATCCGACAGTCTAATTGCACTTGCTTATTATTCCATTCCCATTACGCTACTTTATCTTGTCCGCAAGCGCCAAGATTTGCCCTTCAACTGGATATTTCTGCTATTTGCAATATTTATTATTACTTGTGGCACTACCCACCTGATGGATATTTGGACGCTCTGGTATCCAACTTATTGGTTGAGTGGTTGTATTAAAGCGATTACAGCCCTAGTTTCACTGTACACAGCTTTTAAACTTATACCTTTAATACCAAAAGCACTTGCTCTCCCTAGTTCTGCACAACTGGAGGCAGCCAATCAAAAACTAGAGCGAGAAATCAGCATACGTAAACAGGCAGAACTCGCACTACAAGAGCGGGAAGCTATGTTACGGCGAATTGGCGATAATTTGCCCAATGGAGCAATTTATAAGGTAATCCGCGAAGTGGATGGCAGCGATCGCTTTTCTTATATCAGCGCGGGGATTGAAAAACTGATGGAAGTCAAGGCAGAAGATGCACTCAAAGATTCAAGTTTACTCTATCGCCAATTTATCCCAGAGGACGCACCACTTTTACAGGCAGCAGTCGATGAATCCCGGCGGAATCTCTCGGTGTTTGATATCCAAGTGCGAATCCAAACGCCCAGCGCTCGGCTGAAATGGTTCCATTTTCGTTCCACACCACGCCAGTTGCAGGATGGCTGTGTTGTTTGGGATGGGCTGGTGGTGGATGTCACCGACCTCAAACGTGGTGAAGAAACACTACGCAAGAGTGAAGCCTTATTAGAAGAATCTCAGCGAGTTGCTCGTCTCGGTAATTGGGAGTTTGAACTTGCCACTGGCAAAATTACCTGGTCAAAGCAGCTTTTCGCTCTCTTTAATCGAGATCCGGCACTTCTTGAGCCGAACTACCAAGAAAATCTGCAACTGTACTTGCCAGAAGATGCAGGAAAATTAGCCCAAGCTGTTGAGCGGGCAATGTCAACTGGCGAATCCTACAAACTCATTCTGCGGGCATCTCTAACTTACGGGTCTACTATTTATATTGAGGGGATTGGACATGCAGAATTCAACGCGGATGGAAAAGTAATTCGTCTCTATGGAACTGCCCAAGATGTTACAGAACGCCTTGCCGCAATCAACGAGCGCAAACAAGCCGAAGAAGAACTCCGTCGTAGTGAAAAGCTGCTAGCTACTGCTCAAAAGATTGCCCATCTGGGCAGTTGGGAATGGTACTTAGAGTCTCAAAGACAAATTTGGTCAGCCGAAACCTTCCGCATCTTCGGTTTAAATCCTGCTGAATCAGCACCGACGCAGGCTGCATTTTTGCAGATGCTTCACCCAGAAGACCGACCAGTGTTGCAAAGGCATCTACTAGGGGCGATCGCCAATAAAACTTCTTTCGCTCTTGAATATCGCATTGTCCGACCTGATGGCTCATTGCGCTACTTGGAGTCAAGAGCAGAGGTAGCTTATGATACTCAGGGGAAGACTATTAGGCTGTATGGAGCTATTCAAGATATTACAGAACGTAAGCAAGCAGAAATTGCTCTCAAACAAAGCGAGATTCGTTACCGTGCCATTGTCGAAGATCAGACTGAACTCATTACCCGATATTTACCAGACGGTACACTCACCTTTATCAACCAAGCTTATGCAGTTTATTTTGGACAATCGCCAGAAAAACTGATCGGCAGCCGCTATCAACCGATTATCTTTGAGGCAGATCGGGAGCGAGTTGCTCAATTAATAGCTTCAATTAGTGTTGATAATCCTGTAGTCATCATTGAGAATCGCGTGGTTGTGGCAGATGTGGTGCGTTGGACTCAGTGGCATAACCGGATGCTGTTTGACGAGCAAGGATGCTTTATCGAATTTCAATCAGTGGGACGCGATATTACAGCCCTGAAGCAAATCGAAGAAACACTTTTTCAAGAAAAAGAATTAGCTCAAGTGACGTTGCAATCGATTGGAGATGCAGTGATCGCCACAGATGCTTTTGGTAGGATTCAATACTTGAATCCAGTTGCAGGATCTCTGCTGGGATGTAGTGAAGCATCTGCACAAGGGATGCTGTTAGAAGAAGTCTTTAAAATTGTGCATGAAACGACACGGGAGAAAGTTCAGAACCCAATTCAGCAAGCATTACAGGAAAATCGAATTGTCAATTTAGCAAACCATACCGTCTTAATTACTGAGAACGAGCGAGAGATTGCGATTGAAGATTCCGCCGCGCCGATTCGCAATCGTCAGGGACAAGTTATTGGAGCGGTTATGGTGTTTCATGACGTGACTCAGAACCGCCAGCTTTCGCGTCAGCTATCCTGGCAAGCAACCCACGATCCCTTAACCGGATTGGTAAATCGCCAGGAGTTTGAGCGGCGGGTTGAACAAGCATTGCGCCTTGCCAAGTTAGACTACCAGGTTCATGCGTTGTGTTATTTGGATCTCGATCGCTTCAAAATCGTAAATGATACCTGTGGTCATGTGGCTGGAGACGAATTACTGCGTCAAATTACTGTCTTATTGCAGGAGAAGATTCGGAAAACTGACACACTCGCACGCTTAGGTGGCGATGAATTTGGCCTATTACTGATTCAATGCACGCTGGAGCAAGCTTTACGCGTTGCCAACAATCTGCTTTCGTGTGTTCAAGAGTTCCGGTTTGTTTGGCAAGAGCAGGTATTCTCAATTGGAGTAAGTATTGGCTTGGTCGGTATCGACACGAGTAGCGAGAGCCTTGTAGAGATTATCAGCACGGCTGACGCCGCTTGCTATACCGCGAAGAACCGGGGGCGCAATCGCGCGTGCGTTGCTCAGACTGACGACCAGGAGCGACTGCAACAGCGTGGGCAGATGCAGTGGGTCAGCCGTATTTCTCAAGCCTTAGAAAGTGATTGGTTTTGTCTCTATGCTCAAAAGATTACCGCTATTACCCCGACAGAGCAAAACGGCGACCATTATGAAGTGCTGCTGCGGCTCCGGGATGAGCAGGGAAAATTAGTGCTGCCGATGGCGTTTATTCCAGCAGCAGAACGCTACAACTTGATGCACTCAATCGATCGGTGGGTGATTCGGACTCTGTTCAAAAATTGGTCAAGGGTCGTTGACAAGAAAGAAAGCGTCTATGCAATTAATCTTTCTGGCTCTAGCATCAACGACGATCGGTTCATTGACTTTCTGCACGAGCAGTTTACCCTATACCCGATCCCACCCCAGCGCATTTGCTTCGAGATTACCGAGACTGTGGCGATCGCCAACCTGCTCAAAGCCAGAAAGTTCATTCAAGAACTTCAACGGATGGGCTGTCGCTTCGCATTAGACGATTTTGGGGCAGGGATGTCATCGTTTGCCTATCTCAAGTCTCTGCCTGTGGATTACCTCAAAATTGACGGGAGTTTTATTCGTAACATTGTCGAGAATCCTGTGGATAATGCGATCGTGACAGCAATCACGCGCATTAGCAGTGTGATGGGTATTCAGACGATTGCTGAGTTTGTAGAGAATGACGCGATTTTAGAGCGAATTACGGCACTTGGAATTAATTACGCACAGGGATACGGCATTGCAATACCTTGCCCATTGGGCTAGCTCCTACGTAGGCGCAAGATGTAATGTAGAGTTATTTGTAGTGCGATCGCAACCTATATAGCAGGAGGCAGAAGGTAAAAGTATTACTATTCCTAGCTTTCATGTTTTCAAAATGTCCTAACCTGTGTGACTAGGGCTATATTGACTCATTAGCGATCGCCACTTTTTTCTCCGTCACTCTCAATGTACAAGTAGTTATTGTCAACATTGCAACATTCCTCATCAACATTACAATATCCATAAGGAACATTGTAATATTTCTCATCAACATTAGAATATTCCTTATCAAGGCTGGAATATTTCTCATCAACATTACAACATCTATAAGGAACATTGTAATATTCCTCATCAACATTAGAATATTCCTTATTAATGCTGGAATATTTCTCATCAACATTAGAATATTTCTGTCTAACCACTACCGTCGTCTCAGTAAGGATTATGAACGTCTCCCAGAAATGAGTGAAGCTGCCATATATGCCGTTATGACTGATTAATTTTGTATTTCTTATTCCCAGCGATCGCTTTATCTGTTTAATGCATATTTTTATACTAAAACTGGGTATTAAAAATAAGTACTTTTGATCGAATAGGTTTTCAAAGATGATTTTAAGCTTTAGAAATACTAGTGCTGTGTGTGCTGCATTTTTATTAGTCAGTGTCAGCAGTTTTCATAAGTCAGCTATAGCCAATATAAACAATCAGTCCCAAATAATAGCACAGCAGAGTAAAACTCAGTTAAACCCAGTTTTTAAATCTATTCTGCCTAAATTAAAGCAAAAAACTCAAATTCGGATTCTTTTACCGAAGTTTATTCCTGAGTCGGATGGGGAAAATCCAATTTACGCAACTATAGAAGCTGCTACGCAAAAAAAGTATGATATTTTACTGGCTTATAGTCCAGACTGTAATGGTGCTTCTGCCTGTCGTTTAGGCGTTGTTACGGCTTCAGCCATAACTCGCAAAACACCCAGCCTGACTGGGAAACGTGTATCCTTAGCTAAGGGCATTACTGGCTATTTTGTAGATTTTACTTGTGGTGCTGGTTGCTCAGATGCTACCTTGACTTGGAGACAACAGGGTGTGCAATATGTTTTTGGATTAAAAGCTGGCGATCGCACTTCTTTAGTAAAAATGGCTAATTCTGCGATTAATCCCTAGCTAGCGTCATTTGATTCTACTTCCCAACGAAACAGCCGCGGCAATTGAGATACATCTATGGCGTAGTTAACAATCCACATTACCAATTCAAAAATCAAGAAATATCGTACCCACTGCAACTCGCTTGTAGAATCCAGAAGTGTCAAACCCTCATACAACTGCCAGAAGCGGTAAGGGAGATATATATAAGGAACCATCACCCAGACGACATTTTGCAACTGCCTGAGTGCCACTCTTTCAGAGATAATTTGCAACCCTAAAACGATAAAATACCAAGCAAGCACAGTTAAAACTGTGCGATCGCCCCACCATACACCCCACAATAACATAACCACTAATGGCGGCACTACTGCTAGCAGTTGCACCGAGCCAAACCAAATTTTATACCAACCGGGAAATGGTAAAGGTAGAGTGTAAGGCTTTGCGTTTTTCCATCCCCAGTTCACAACCACAATAAAAAGTGTGGCAAAAAAGAAAAAGAGGAGATTTTCTAGGAACAGATAGAGGTTGATGTTTAAGGAAGTCACGTCGCTTCTCTTCAAGACGGCAAGGGCGAACGCTCCCAATTCAAAATTCACCCATTCAAAATTCAAAATTCCCATAAATAAATTTAGTTGTTCTGTATCCTTTTATTTGTCGCTCATGAGGGTACGATCGAACTCTGATGTTTATGCCTTCAGTAAATCAATATAATTGTCTTTACAATAAAACATCTAATAAAGAGCTACAAAAGATATTTCAACTTTTGTTTGCTCTATTTTCTTGTACCAAATGAATAATCGATGGTACTAAAGAAATAACTATGATTAATCCAATAATCGGTAACAAATACTTATCTACCTGTTCAGCTGGCAGAGATTTTCCTAAGAAAAACCCTAACAGGGTAATGCCAAATGTCCAAATAAAGCCACCAATTAAGTTGTAAGACATAAATGTGCGATAATGCATTGCACCAATTCCAGCCACGATGGGCGCGAAAGTGCGTACAATAGGTAAAAAACGTGCTAAAACAATCGTTTTTTTACCGTGCTGTTCATAAAAGTTTTGAGTTTTAACAAGATGTTTTTTATGAAACAGCCATGAATCTTCTTTCTGAAATAGTCTTCTACCAAATTTATGCCCAGTAAAATAGCCAACATTGTCACCTAAGACAGCACAAATAAAAGCACCAAAAATCAAAACCCAAATATTCAATAAATTCTGAGATGCGACAAATCCAGCGGTGAACAATAAGCTATCCCCAGGCAGAAAAAAACCAATTAACAAGCCAGATTCAGCAAAGACAATCGCCCATACCCCAAAATAGCCAAGTGATTTAATCAGTTGTGGCAAATCTAGATGCATATCATTTTGACTTTTCTTTCAATAGATCCACAACATCTTAACGTTCAGCAATTTTATTGAATAAAAAGTAATATTAAATTTCTATAAAGTTATTATGCGATCTGAAAAAATGTAATGACAGATGACAGGTTTTGAGTTATGGGTGCAAGAAACAAAGACATTTGAAAGTATAGCAAAAGCCTGAGTGATTAGGACATCAACAGATGATAAAACTTAGATACAAAAAGACTTTTCACCCAGTCCCCATTACCCCTTATCCTCTTCAGGGGCCCCACCATCCCCAGTCCCCAGTCCCCAGTCCCCAGTCCCTTACTATACTAAGAATATTTTCGGGTGCTGCGATGCCTACGGCGAGCTTTGCTAACGCAGCAGAGTGGGAATATCGTGTTAACTTTTTCATAGCTACCCTTAGAGATATGAAAAGTCATCAATTTCCTCCTGGAAGCTTTGGTATACCTGTATTAGGTGAGACACTCTCCTTTGTTTTCGACCGCGATTTTGCCAAAAAGCGCTATCGCCAGTATGGGCCCATCTTCAAAACTCATCTTCTTGGCAGACCGACTGTAGTGATGGTCGGGCCGGAAGCATTAGAGTTAGTTTTGTCAAGCCAAATGGAGAAATTTTCTTGGCGCGAGGGATGGCCTGATAATTTCAAAACATTACTGGGTGAATCACTTTTTCTCCAAGATGGAGAAGAACACCGCAGAAACCGTCGCTTAATTATGCCAGCATTGCATGGCCCAGCATTGGCGAACTATGTCTCCACAATGGAAGATATTACACGTAGTTATCTGCAAAAGTGGGAGAAGCAGCAGGAATTTACTTGGTTCCAAGAATTTAAACAGCTGACATTTGATATTGCTAGTCAATTGTTGTTGGGTACGCGTCCTGGCCCTGAATGTGTGCGTTTTAGCAAATTGTTTGCAGCCATGACAAATGGACTATTTGCGATTAATCCGTTGCCCTTGCCATTTACAACATTTGGTAAAGCTATAGCTGCTCGCAATCAGATTTTAGAGCATCTAACTGAAGTTGTCAGAGAACGTCAGCAAAATCCCACAAAAGATGCTCTGAGTTTATTAGTGCAAGCCCAAGATGAAGAAGGGAACCGGATGAGTGAAAAAGAACTCATCGCTCAGGCGTTACTATTACTATTTGCTGGACATGAAACTACTACTTCGATGCTGACTTGGTTGTGTGTAGAGTTAGCCCGTCATCCAGAAGTACTCGAAAAAGCAAGAGTTGAACAATTGCAACTTGCAAGTAAAAGTAATTTGGATTTAGAACAATTAGGGAAAATGCCCTATTTAGAACAGATTTTGTGGGAAGTTGAAAGATTGCATCAACCTGTCGGAGGCGAGTTTCGTGGTGTGATTAAAGACTTTGAGTTTAAAGGTTATCACGTTCCTGCTGGTTGGCAGTCATATTATTCAATTGGAGTTACTCACCGAATTGAAGAAATTTATTCTGAACCAGACCGATTTGAGCCAGACCGTTTCAGTCCACAGCGCCAAGAAAACAAAAAGTATCCTTTTAGTTTAGTTGGTTTTGGCGGTGGGCCGCGCATCTGTATTGGCCTAGCCTTTGCCAAAATGGAAATGAAGATTGTTGCTGCTCATCTTCTACGTAATTATCATTGGGAGATATTACCCAATCAAAGTTTAGAGGAAGTTGTAGTTCCCACTAATCACCCGAAAGATGGATTGCGGGTTAGATTTCAACCTCAGTAAAATGTTTTATGACATCCCAGATATACATACATTTGTCTAACGGAGTTTTACAACGCTTGCAAAATGTGAAAGATTTTGTAGGCGGGGGCGTTAACTCTCTAAGTAACTCAGCGCAACAAGCTGGTGAGTCTTTGAAAACAACAGCCACTACCACAACTGATAAAGCAATTGATACAGTTACAACAAGTTTAGAGCAAACTTGGCAAACAGCAGAGCAATTTAAAAATACAACATCGGGAGCAGTTAAAGATGCAATGGCATCTTCTGTAAGTGATTGGTTGACACAACACCCGATATTTTTTCGGTTAGTTCAAATACTAGGTTGGGGAGCTAATCACCCAATTATTAGTGTAGTAATTTTGCTGTTTGCACTTGCTCTACTTTGGAGCATCATCAGAGCAATTGTCCGCTTAATTGAGACAGCTAGTTGGTCAATACTCCAAGTTCCGTTAAAATTGCTTCAGGCTTTGATTAAAGTTAGTTTTCTATCCTTAACTAAAGTTGGAAGTTTTGCTGTTCAACGAATCACAAGTACCAAAATAACTGATAATCCGCCTTCTTTACTACCTGAAAGTTTTCAACCAAATAAACAACAACGATTAGCAGAAATTTCTAGTCGTTTGGCAGCAATTCAAAAGGAACAACATCAGCTTTTACAAGAAGCGGCAGACTTGATTGCTGCCGACACAATTGATATAGAAGTATCAAAAATTAAACAGCTAAAAAGCGCTGAATCACATCTTGGCTGAGTTCGGTGGTAGAACCGGAGGCGACAATACCACCTTTTTGCATAGCATAATAGTAATCAGCTTGACGGACAAAGTGTAAATGTTGCTCTACCAATAACACCGAAATACCTGTGGTTTCGACGATGCGGCGGACTGCGGCTTCAATTTCTAAGATGATAGAGGGTTGAATACCTTCAGTGGGTTCATCTAAAACGAGTAATTGAGGTTCTCCCATTAAAGCACGGGCGATCGCTAATTGTTGCTGCTGTCCTCCACTTAAATCACCACCCATCCGCGAAAGCATGGTTTTTAACACCGGAAATAAACTAAAAACTTCCTCGGAAATTTCTGCTTTTTTGACTGGTTTGCGTCTAGCTTCCAACCCCAGCAGTAGATTTTCTTTAACTGTCAACCGAGGGATAATCTCTCGTCCTTGGGGAACATAACCAATTCCCAACTTTGCCCTTTGGTCTGGAGATTTGGAGTTGATTAATTCTTCAGCTAAATTAATAGTACCGCTGCGGGGTTTGAGTAAACCCATGATAGTTTTGAGTAAGGTAGTTTTTCCAACACCATTGCGTCCAATTAGGCAAACCATTTGCCCCGATGGTACGCTCAAATCTACATTGCGGAGAATATGGCTTTCGCCGTAATAAACGTTAAGGTTAGAAATTTTGAGCATATAAAGAACTTTTAACTGTTTAGTTTTGATGTCAGAATTCAGCACCCAAAGGGCAGGGGGGCAGAGGGGCAGGGGGGCAGGGAGCAGGGGAGCAGGGGAGCAGGGAAGCAGGGGAATGGGGAAGAGTTACCAATGCCCAATGCCCAATGACAAATGACAAATGACAAATGACAAATGACCAATGCCCAATGCCTCTGGCTATAACTAATTAGGCAGACATGATATCAGGAGTCAGAACAAAAGAGCAACCTCTAGAAACTTCAATAAGGGACTTCCAAATAAAAAAACATCTCAAATTTTCTTGTGGGATGGGTGTTTCCACCCGTCCTAGATTTAGGGCGCTCATGTTGCCATTGGTGTCAACTTCAGATGAAAATAGCTTATCTGTTAGCTTACATCCCCGCCTGGAAATAAATTTTCCGGCTTTTAGCTTAAGTCTACTGAAGTAGACTAGAGATTTTTAGCGATATTTAGTCATCTGAAGATGACTTTAGCTATGAGACGGGAATTTCAATTCCCGGCGGACAAGGGGTTTGGCGTTAAGTTGACACCAATGGCAAGATGTTCACCCCACAAAATGAATAATTTATTTCTTGGAAGGCCCTAAATGAGTAGAATTTGTCAAAGCCAGTTACCAACTAAAACATAAGGTGCCCAGTAGCCAGGACGACTGTAATTGGGATAATCTTTTAACAACTTTACTTGGGCACGACGCAAGGCTTCAGCCTTTGTCACCTCGTTTTTAACTAACTCCCGATAAAATTCTCCAATTAAGATAGCAGTAGATTTATCGCTGATATGCCATAGTGAAGCCAAGGTACTACGAGCGCCAGCTTTCACGGATGCTCCTGCTAGCCCTAGCGTGGCGCGATTGTCACCAGTAGCAGTTTGGCAAGCACTTAACACCAGCATTTCCAAGGCTTCTGAGCGAGTTCGATCTCGACGGCGCAACAAGCTATCAAATTGCGTGACGTTAATCGGCCCATCGTTTGCAAGTATAAAAGTATTCTCAACACTGGAACTAAATTGACCGTGGGTTGCCAGATGTAACACATTAAATGGCACAGTATTTACCTTACTCTCTAGGTTTTTGCTGTTGAAGTCTCGATCTAGTAACTGGGTGGTAGAGGCGATCGCTTGGGAAATAGAGTCGAATTCTGATTTAATTTCTGGTAGCGGTGGAAATTGCTGTTGAAAGCGTTGTGGTGGTTGCATTAACCCGGCAGCTAGTACATTGAGTTTTGTTTGTGTCAAGGGTTTGAGTGCGAGTAACTGGAGTCCTAAGCTGAGTGCCACAGAGTATTTTTCTACCAGATATTGCTGACCGTCATACAATATGGCCATTGGCACATTTCGCAATATGCCATCCAGTACAAATACAAGGGTTTTGACGCCACGATCTTTTAAATCTGACTCAATTTCTTTGATTAACCAGCCATAGACTTCCTGCGATAGCGCCTGCACTTCCTCAGTCCGATCGGGTTCTAATAGATACTCTCTGAGTTGTTTTATAGTACCTTCTACCTCATTTTGTGATTTATTTACTGTATAATTACGCAGTGGTTGTTTAGGAATTTTGACAATCACTTGGAGTCGCTCGGGCAAAATAATTGGATAAACGATCGCGGCTGTAGGATTATCTTTATCTACTACTGTGTCAAGCAAAACAGTTTTGGCATTAATGCAAGCTTCCCGAAAAAAGTCGTCTAATTCCGCTAGTTGCAGTGCTTCAATCCTCTGTCTAGCTTTGTCTAGGATTGGTTCGCTCGGATGAGTTTGCTGAAACTGCAACAATAATTCTACGGACTCTCGATATACAGGTTCTACACTTTCTTTAAAGGAAAACTGGACATCTCGATTTACAACTACTAAGTCACTACGGAGAGTCTGCAACTCACCGATCGCAGTATCATAGCTGGCAATAGCGCCTTCAATCTCTCCTTGCTGTTTTAACAAGCGTCCTAACTGCCAATGCCAACGATAAGCGATATCTGGGGCGTTGATTGTTTGGGCGATGTTCAGTGCCTGTTGGGTGAGGTTCTGGGCTATTGACCATTGCTTAGTTTGTTCGTATACACTACCTAGAGTCCCAAGGGTAAAGCTCTCGGCTCGTTTATCTGCTAAATTTTGAGCTTGTTGCAAAGCTTTGGCGCAGATTTGAGCGATCGCTTCGGGTGTAGTTCCGAATTTCATCAAGCTTTGAGCTAGATTAATCTGCGCATAAATAGTTGTCACAGAAGCAGGTAGTTGTGCCAGTTGAGTTTGGATTTGCGGCAATAATGTCTGCACGGCGGCTGTTTGTCCCGCGTTCACTAGTAAATTCAACTGATTAACTTGAGCCTGAACTTTGCTAATCGGGTGAGGAGCGATCGCAGCAGCTTGCTGATAAAACTGTATTGCACCCTTAAAATCTTGCTGTACTTGTGCCGTGTTGCCTAAACTAAATAAAGCCGCGCTCACATCTTGGGGAGAATCCAATTTTTGGGCAATTGACAAACTTTGCTGTAATACTTGACGAGATTGATTCAAATCTCCGCCTAATTGCAGAGCATTTCCAAAAGACCGTAATTCTACTGCTTTACTGACTGAATTAGGTTTTGATTGTAACTCCTCTTGCAATTGAGTCAAGATCGTCAAAGCCCGACGGTAAAATCCCAAAACTTGCCATGCTTGTGCTTGATTGATGCGATCGCGGATAATGCCATTGCGATCGCCTAATTGCTTATAGCTAACTTGGGCACGTTGCCAGGTGTTGAGTGCCTGTTCAGCTTGTCCTAAGTCTAGTTGAATACTACCTTGAATATCTAGAATTGGAGCCAAAACCTGAAGATTTTGGGAATTAGAAGATTTTTCGAGCAACTTCAAGCTATCTGTAATTGCTTGTTGTGCTGGTGGTAAATTACCCAGTTTTTGATATGCCAACGCCAAATTACTTAATGCTACAGCTTGCTGCAATTCATTGCCTTGGCTGCCAAAACTTTTAACTGCTTGTTGCAAAACTTTAACCGCTTCTGCAAATTGTCCTGCCTCATACAGCACTTTTCCCTGTTGCAGCAAGTCTTGTGTTTGTGCAGGAGGATTTTGGATTGAGATTCCAATTGCGATATGTTGTCTCTCTAAAGTTGCAGCAACAGGAAAAGCAGTAACGCACAAAAAAGCTGTCACCACAACCAAGAGGATGAAAACAGATAAATTATGGTTTTTAAAGAAACGAATGAACCATCTGTTGCATCCGTTATATATCTGTTGCCACTGATTATTTTTATAACTCTTGAGTTTCATCGTAATTCCTCCCCCGATTCTTGGAGTAACGAATCATTGACTACAGGACATAGCAGAGGGAATAGAAGAACTTTGCCCAGATTGAGCCACAAGCATAATATCACCGTTACCATCAACAATCCATCCTTGAGCCTCCACAATTGGGTTACTAGATTTGGTCATAGTTGCAGTAGATAAATTATCCGCGATCGCTGTTGCTTGTGGTGGCAAATCCACCCAACCAGTAATTACTGCTCGTCCCCGCAAAGGTTCATTCGGACTTTGGGGTAATCCACCGCGTCCGGTGGCGATAAAGCTACTAGCGTTTTGTCCTCTTCTGGGAGTGCAACCTTGGGCGATTTGTTGGGATACATCCACGAGGTTGGAGGGTAGTTGAATTAAGCCGCGACTGGGGTCAGTATCTGGAGTGTTAATAGTTACCTGACCGTTTAAAGTAGGACTTGTCTGGGAAATTGCCGTGATGCTACTTGGAAGCTTTTGAAGGTCGAGTTCAGATAGGTCGTTAGTTCCCAGCATTTGCACCAAGTCTTCTCGACTCAGTACTGTCATACCAAAAATACCAGTAGCATTGATTGTGACTTTGCCACCAGAGCCTTTAAAGGCATTGGCGGTGATGTTACTATTTTCATTAGCAACGGCGACGAGGAAAGGAGTGTTAATGGTAATGTTGCCACCATTCCCACCAGCCTGGGCAATGCCTGCGGTGGTTGAAATCAGACTTTCACGGCGCAGCAGGAAAATATCTTTTGCTGATAGGGCGATATCTCCTCCGTCACCAGATGTAGTTAAAGATGCGATACCACCTTGATCGAGACGGATAGAGTCTGCCTCAACTTTTATGTTGCCCGCTTTTCCTTCTCCTGATGAACTAGCACTCAGAAAACCACTATTTAAAGAAAGGGAGCCAGTTGTGATATTGATGTTACCTCCGTCACCAACTGCCCCAGGTTCTACACTACTAAAAGCACCACTAAACAAGCCATTACGACCTATACCAGCAAAGATAACGGTATCATGAGCATCAACATTGACATTGCCGGCATTGCCCTTTCCAAAAGTGCTGGCAGCCAGTTGAGCGCCATTAGTAAGCGAAAGGGATGCTGTGGTGATATTAATGTCTCCACCCCTACCTTTACCATCATCATCTAAAGTACTGAAGGCAATGGTATCATCTCCACTCAAAGAAACGGTTTCTTGGGCATTAATTATGAGATTACCTGCATTCCCATTACCATCACTACTGCTAGCTAGTTGAGCGCCATTGGTAAGGGAGAGCGCTCTTGTACTAATGCGGATGTCTCCACCCCTTCCTTCGCCTGTCTTTTCTAACGTACTCAAGGCACGACTTGTATTACCATCCAAGAACACGGACTCTGTTGTATCAATTATGATACTTCCTGCACTTCCCTGTCCAAAACTACTAGCAAGCAATTGAGCATTATTTCTGAGAGAGAGTGATTTGGCACTAATGCGGATGTCTCCTCCTTGTCCTCTGCCTTTTTCTTCCACCGTGCTAAATATAGTGCTGTTATCAAAGGAAACGATATTACGAGCATCAATTGTGATATTACCTGCATCGCCTAGCCCATAAGTGCTACTGGCTACTTCAGCGCCATTAGTAAGTGAAAGCGTTCCTGTAGTGATACTGATGTTTCCTCCCCTACCCTCAGTATCAGATCCTAAAAAACTGAAAACACCACTGGCAGAGCTTTTATCGATGCTTACCCCATCAAAGGAAACGCGATTGCTAGCTTCGATAATCACATTGCCTGCATTACCAAGTTTTCCTGAGTTTTGATTTCTTATATCCGCTCCGTTGACTAAAGAAACTGACGCGGCCTTAATGTAGATATTACCTGCATCACCTACACTCTCCGGCTCTACATTACTAAATACACCCGTGATATTAGGCTTAAGACTGTCGAGAGCATCGAAAACAATGGCAGCTTCGGTTGAAATCGTCACATTCCCCGCATTGCCCTGTCCTAAACCACTGGTACCTATGTAGGAGCCATTGATGAATGCAACCCCATCTTGAGCTTGAAGCGTTACATTTCCAGCATCTCCCTGCCCAAAGGTGCTGGTTAGCACAGTAGCTGCATTTGTGAGCGCAAATGAGTTTGCCGTGATGTTAATATCTCCTCCCTTTCCAGCTGCACCTAGCATAGCGTTAGAAATGAGGCTGCCATCCCTAAGATTAACTGTTCCTGTTGCATTGATCTCAATGTTTCCCGCTTTGCTATCAGTTGAACCCAACCCCAATCCTATTCCTGCCCGCAGGCTGCTTCCTCCTAAAAGCTCCAAATTCCGAGCGTTGATTGCAATACTGCCACCATTATCTGTACGAACATTTATTTGAGCGCGATTAATGAGTGATACATCTGCTCGTTGTGCCTCTTGAGGAAAACTCAGACTTAGGTTATTGCCATCAACATTCAGCCCAACTGTTCCTGCATTTGCCAATCCTCCCAACTCCACTCGCCCACCAAAAGCATTTAACCTTCCACCATCCATGCTGATGTTGCCACCCACTAGCAGCAAACTTTGACCATCTGCTACACGTAGACCAAAGGTATCAAAGCCGGACTTATTTAATCCTGCTGGTGCTACTGAGTTATTTTGAATCGGTGCAGCCGTAATTTGATTAAATAGTAAAGCTGAAGGATTGACTGTCAGTAGTGCAGAAGAATTTGGATTGTTAGCAATGAAAAAACTTTGATTGCCAAATTGAATCGCATTTGCAGTCGTTGCAACAAACGACCCGCCAATATTCAATTGGCCATTTTCGCCAAAAATAATCCCGTTAGGATTGAGTAAAAATAAGTTTGCTGTACCCGACGCACGGATTAACCCATCAATGTTAGAAACTGACTTACCCGTTACCCTGCTAATGATATTCTGAATGTCAAAAGCATTATTAAAGAAAGCAGTGCTTCCAGTGGGAACGGAAAACTCCCCAAAGCTGTGGAACAAATTGCCACCCGCT
>NZ_JAVRBQ020000024.1:0-24744 GCF_034531215.2 Nostoc sp. ChiSLP03a | reverse complement strand
CTTTGAGGAAGCCACTGAGCAAGTCGCAGTTCCGTTAAGGTTCTGTCTTCCTCTGGGGTCAGAATGATGCGTAATGGGGCAGGCATAACAAGCTAATTTAGCAGTTTTTCTATCTTATAATTAATTCCACCTACCTACTTATTATGACCTTTATTTTTAATAAAATTAAACTGGTTCAGAAAGTTGCTTATCCAGACGGCGAAACAAAAATAGCCAAAGCGGTAGAGAACTATTAATCGCAATTAGTCGTACTAAATGACCAGTTGTGACAATTTCAACGTTATGATTCAATGCCAGGGAAACCAGGATCATCTCTGCCGATCCTCCTGGTGCTGTGACTAACAGACACGTTAACCAGTCCCAAGAGGTTAATTGCATCGCAAGTATAGCAGCGATCGCTCCAGCTACGAGAGTCATCCCTACAGACATCAAGGCATAGGCGACAGTCCGTTTTTTAAAATTGGGTTTATCTCCCCAATATTCACCAATAGTAATTCCCAGGAGCATTTGACCCAATAAGTTAATTAAAGGCGGCGGACTGAAGCTAATATCACCTACAAAAGGCAGCCAATGTAGCAAAGGATTAAACCCGATACCAATCAACAATGCACCAAAGAAATCGCCAGCGGGAATTTTAAATAATATAGCTGGATAAACTACTAATCCAGTGATCAAAAGTACTAACAAGAGTAATTCTAGTTGAGATAGATCGAAATTGAGCCAAGCACCGTTGATTGGAAGTGTTTGCGGATAGTAATTACCAGTTGATGTTCTAGCGATGAAGGGAATTAGAATAACTACAGAGGTGACGCGAATCGCCTGAACTAGGGCAACTAAGGTAACATTTTTATTGTAATCGGCAGCGATCGCTGCCATAATTCCGACACCGCCAGGAACTGTAGCCAACATTGCTGTCAACAGGTTAGTTTTGCTGACGCGGGAGTAAATGTAACCAATACAGCTGCCACTCATCAGCAGAAACAAGGTAAGAAAAATAAATATGGGAATACAAGAAGCAATACTAGCTAGATTAGCGTGAGCATTGGAAGCACCGACAGTTAAGCCTACAAGTGCCATTCCCACTTTTCTAGCAGTGCGGTTAGGTTGGGGGGAATATTGATAAAAAATTCGACACCCTTGAAGAACCACTGTACCAGCCGCGATTCCGCCAAATATCCAGGCAATCCTGCCAATTTGGAACTTTGCGAGGAGTAAACCCAGAGGTAATGCCAGAAGCATTTCCAACGCAAGGACAATTAGTTGCTTGCTAAATAGCTGTTGTTTGCTAACAACAAGATTTTGATGAGTGTGTTTTTCCAGACTGGGAGTACCACTTACACTTTGATTCATCGATACTAAGCTTTTATTTAAGTCTAAGCTATAGGTGCAAAAGTGGATCTCCAGCGATGCGATCGCCTTCAGTAAAAAGACAAAATTTAAGGTTAGCTCCATCCAAAACGTTTCTTAACATCTGCAACGTTTATTACTGCTGCAACTAACTTGTAGCAAAATTTTTTTTCTTGTCCTAAAGGTTGAAAAGGTTCACCTAAACTAATAGTTAGTCTAAATTTATCAGGTTCAAAATCCTTTAATTCTAGTTCTTGTATAACTTCTTCGCATGAATATATTCCTTCTTCCAAATACTTAAGTTTATCTATCCAAATAGGGTCTGTAATTGGTAAATTATATAAATTTTTACCTAATAAGAAAAGAGTTCGGAATTTTTTCTCATTTTGATAATTATTTCTCGTAATTTGCCATTTTATTTGATTTGGCTTTACTAGTGCTAATGATGACTGAGCCGCTGATTTATTCAGTTCTTCATAACTTATTTCTTTATCTAAATTACCTAATAGTTCGGCAGATAAAAATTGCTTTTTAATTTCTGGATTGAGTAGCTGTCTAGCTTGATTCAAGGTAGGATTTCCTAAGTTTTCCCGTAATTGATTATGCTTGATGAGCCAATTTTCAGGTTGGTGGCATTTTGGCTCAGGTTTGACACATGGAATTCTTATAATGTCAAATATTTTAGGTTCACTGCCATTGTCTAAAGTGTAATGTTCTGGATGTAGAGTGCCATTTTTTTGATTAGAAACTGGACGAAGCCACCCTGAACCATCTGTTTTCATTCCAGCAATACAAGTTCCATCATATTTAATCGATTTTGCAAGGCAAATAATTTCAAAAGTAGGCATTTTTAACCTCTTCTTCACACCCTGGTCAATATAATGTTTAGAGGTGATGAATTTTGATAGCTGTGTCTAGCTTACCTTGCAAATACTCAGCAACTAATCGGCGATGGCAATTATGAGGCTTGGCCTCACTACACAGCAAGCAACCTTCATCCAGAAGGTCTGAAGAAACCTTCTTCTCAATCTGTCTCTCTGTGATGAGTTGATTGAACCTCTCTTCATATATTGCCCAATTTATTTGCTTCTTTTTATATTCGTCAAGAATATCTTTGGTTGGAGCCAACTCAAGAATGTGAATGTATTCAATTCCCCCAATTTTATGGAGAAGATACTCTAAATCATTTTTTTTTGTAAAACCAGCAAGCTGTGAGACGTTGTTAAGTCGCGTATCAATGACTCGCTTAACGCCAGCTTTTAGAAGTATTTCAAAAAATTGTTCAGCTTTCTTTTGGGTGAAGCCGATAGTAAATAAGTTAACTAGCTTGCTCATGAGATTGATATTGTTCTCTATTTGTTTCTTCTACATAAGCTATTTTCTCAGCTTGAAGCTGATATGCTTTTTGAATTAACTCTTCACGCACAACAGGTTTAGCTATAGTATCTGTGTGTCTAGGATTAATATCGTAAGGATTGATATCAAAAAGAGAAAGCTGTTTTCCAGATTGATTTACATCATCAAAATCTTTAGATAGATGCAATAATTTATCTAAGTTATGTATCTTTAGTAATCTTGCTTCTAAGTATTCATGTGACTCTAGTTCACTATTCTTATGAATATGCTGAATTTCTAATCCAGCCTTCTTCAAATGTGGACATACCAAGATAGCTCTATGACAGACGATAGGATCTTGTTCAGCACACATCAAAGTAATTTGGTGTTGTTTAGCACCCTTGATAAGACGATTTAATCCTATGGTAAAGGCTTCTGTTGCAGCAATCAAATCGTAGCGAGCCATACCTTCTACGTAACAACTTCTATCATTGGGACGGGCACCAAGGTGATTACAAAGAGGGACATAAGCAATATTTGTAGTTTTCAGTGCTGCCTTTAAAGAAGCTTGGTTGAATTGCGGAAATCTACGGCTATAAGGACTAGAACGAACATCTGCTACAGCAGTAACTCCATGTTGCATCAAAAGTCTGATAAAAGTTTCTATTGAATTATTTGAGTGCCCAATAGTGAATGTTTTCATAATTTATCATCTACTGTCATATTTTTTAGAGTACTCAAGGCGCTGCTACTGTAATAATAACCAAAAAGAATAGTCCAATAAAGAATAGTCAAATTAAGAGTATTAACCAAAAATCGGGACTGAGAAATACATCTCAGTCCCGATAAAAAAGCGGGTTAACCGCTATTTATATGGTTAACCCGTGCAGCTTTGGGAACGCGCAGAGAAATTGTTATTGCAATACCAACTTCACATTGGCGTTTTGCAGACCGCGTTGTTTCACTTCAGCCAAAGTTTTGTTAACGGCATACTTTTGGTTGATTGAGTTGATCAACTCGGTTTGGTTGTGCTTCTTAGCAACGCCCCACAGGTCAGCGATTAGGTCAAAAGAACCATCGCCATTGCGAGACCAGCCGAGGTCATATTCGCCTTCCAACACAGCAACGATGTCAGAACGGACACGCTGACCGTTATAACCACGGACATCAGCTTCAGTCTTTACGCTGATACCGAGGTCGCGCAAGGAAGCCTTGAGGATTTCGGCATCGGTGATTTTGGTACGCAGGGTGCTAAAGTGAGACATTTGGGTTTCCTCCAATGAGAAGATTGAGAAAAACGACAACGGTTTGTTTTGGGCGAAGCCGCGCTTAACAGGATGCGGCTTTTCTTATAACTGCTAGCATTTTCTGCTAGCCTTTCCCCCTGGGATGGCAGAGGAAAGCTTTTAAAACTCCATTCGCTGATATTCAGCTACGGAGGATGCTGCGGGGCGCGCACGCTGTCTGGCCCAATCTCTCAGAGCCGTTACTTGTTCTTGCATCGTTCGAGACAGCGGCAATGTTGCCTTCAGTGCAGCAATAATATCTAGTTGGGTGAACTCCCGATCTTGGGCAAAAGCTTCATACATTGCCGCAACGATCGCTTGCTCAACTTCTGCCCCAGAAAAGCCATCAGACATCTTGGCTAATTGCTCAAGATCAAATCGAGAGATGTCTTCACGGCGCTTGGTCAGATGAATATTGAAAATATCTTGCCGTTCTTCCGGTGTTGGCAGATCGACAAAGAAAATTTCATCAAAGCGTCCTTTCCTCAAGAACTCACCAGGTAAGCGTTCTACTCTATTGGCTGTTGCCATCACAAACACTGGTGATTTCTTATCTTGCATCCAGGTGAGGAAAGAGCCGAAGATTCTACTTGAAGTCCCTCCATCAGAATCAGATGAACCTCCACTACCAGCAAAGGATTTATCTAATTCATCGATAAACAAAATCGCGGGGGAAATAGATTCTGCTGTTTTCAGGGCGTTTCGCAGATTTGCCTCGCTTCGTCCCACCATTGAGCCGTCGTAGACTCGCCCCATATCTAACCGCAACAGTGGTAAACCCCACAGCCGGGAAGTAGTTTTAGCAATCAATGACTTACCGCAACCGGGAACTCCTAAAATTAACATTCCCTTTGGTTGAGGCAAACCGTACTCTCTCGCTCTTTCTGTGAAAGCGTTAGAGCGTTGCTTGAGCCATCTTTTTAACTCTTCTAAGCCACCTACAGCATCAATAGTTTCATCTTCTTCAATATATTCTAAGATGCCATTGCGCCGAATTAGTTGCTTTTTCTCAGATAAAACTATGTCTACTTCATCTTCCGTTAAACGCTCTTTAGTTACCTGTGCCTTACGGTAGACTTTCTCCGCTTCATCTTTAGTTAGACCCAAAGCAGCTCTGAGAAGTTTTTCTCTGGCTTCTGTTGTCAATCGCCGACCACGATTTTGCTCTATGTGGTGAGTTAAGACTTTATTCAACTCAGCCATATCTGGCAATGTAAAGTCGAGAACAACAACTTCTTTTTCCAGTTCTATAGGTACTTGCTGCATTGGAGACATCAAAATGATGTTCTTTTGCATACCTTTGAAACTAGCGATCGCATCACGTAGCGATCGGTTAGTTGCAGGCGCATCTATAAAGGGATGTAAATCTTTAAGAATAAATATACTTGGTTCTTTCTGTCGGATAATCCACTCAATCGCCGCCTCTGGAGACACGGTATTATGTTGGGTAACATTCCGGGGTTGACCGTACTCAACAATCCCGTGTGTTACTGTCCAAACAAATACCCGACGCTGGGGCTTTAATGACTGGGCGATAGTGGAAATTGCTTGCTCGGCCCGCTCTTCCTCGGAGGTAACAAGGTAGATTAAAGGGTATTGAGCTTGAATTAGGATCTTGAGCTCTTCGTTCATACTTCGACCTACTTGAGACCTTATAGAGACAGTAGAGACATTGCTTCTGGTAAAGACAACCGGATCTGTGAATATCTATTTAGCAATTTAGCAAGGAACTAACTCTTCCTCACTCTTGGGATTGGTTTGATCTTCATCCATCTCGTTAAGAGAAAGATGCTCTTGACCAACTACTCCTGGTTGATTGCCTAAAGTAACCAGTTCCCCATCACGTAAGACTAGTGAGCTATCACAAGTTGGACATGAATAAACTCTATGAGTCCGCCCATAAGAAGAATCTTCTAACTCATCAACCAATTCTTGATTGGATAGGTAAAAACCAAGGGCACGTTCGGCAAGTTCTGACATTGGCTCGGAATCAACTGCTGAACGAATCTTCAGTTTTCTGTGCAACTCTGGCGATAAATACAAAGTGACCTTTTGCTTAGTTTGCGTTTGCATATAACTCTTTAACGGTCTTACCCGGGTATGTATATCAAGTTATCGGTTCTTTTATTGGTTGTCAAGACAGTAAAACGTTTTAACGTCTATTTCGTTACTTTTATTTACATTTGGGTTTGTTGGCATCATTACTAGTAGTCTGCCAACCCAAAATTGCGCTTGTGAGGGCTGGGAAAAAAAGTTCATGTTAAAGGTTAAAGGAGTAAACATATGAGTCCCTTTCCCCCTTGCCCTTAAAAGAGCCAAATTTCCTTGGCGAACCAACTAGTGGCTCTAGCCCTTGAAATTGAGCGATTTATCGCTCACTACGAATCTCTTAAAATTGATGTGGCAGATTATTAGTTAGCTGATTGAGAATAGTGCAATATCAGAGTTTCTGGTATTTCTATGAAATCAGTGACTTTGGCAAAATGTGTGATGTAAATGGCTACTGCTAATCAAATCTCTAGTTTGGGGCGAAGAATTTATCGGTTTGCCGCCAGCGTTAGCGGAGTCATTGCCCTGTTAATCATGCTGTGGGGTTGTACTGCAAATGATTTTAACGCTGGAGCGATCGCATGGAAAACTTATAGCAACTCCCGTTATGGCTTTGAATTTCCATATCCGAGTAATTGGACTTCTTTAGCAACACCAGCTAATGATGATGGAATTGCGTTTTTTTCACCACAGGATAACTCAGTAGAAATTCGAGGGTGGGCAAGTCACCAGTTACCAAATTCTATTGTTACAGAGCAAGAATCTGTGAAAAAGATAAAACCCAACTTTCAAACTGCTCAAGGAGTGTCTGGGGTGCTGGTTATAGAAGTCGATCGACAAGTAGGTTCAATGACACTAACACTAACTCAGAGTCAAGTGAAATACTACTGGCAGGGACGAAGCAAGAGCCAAGAATTTCAAAATTACTATCGTTTCTTTTATTACATTGCCCAGCAGTATCGCATTCCGAAATCTTGAGTTATGGGGCATGGGGCATGGGGCATGGGGCATGGGGCATGGGGCAGAGGAAGAATAAGAACTATTAACTCCTCACTCCGAATAGATTGATCTGCTCTAGTAGGAGTCTTGAAATCGGCAGAGGAAGAATAAGAACTATTAACTCCTCACTCCCAATCCCCAATCCCCAATCCCCAAAATCCACATCTCTTTCAGAATGATGATTGAGAGGGTACAGAAACCTGATAGATTTAGCTATCAGCGAGTAAAAACTGGTGAAGATGAAAGTCCTGGTTATTGGTGGTGATGGATATTGCGGTTGGGCAACTGCTCTTTACCTTTCCAATCGAGGTTATGAAGTTGGAATTTTAGATAGTTTGGTGCGGCGGCACTGGGATAATGAACTTGGTGTCGAAACTCTCACTCCGATCGCACTAATTCAACAACGTCTCCAGCGCTGGCAAGATTTGACGGGTAAATCGATTGACTTGTTCATCGGCGATATTACGAATTACGAGTTTCTCCATAAAACATTACAGCAATTTCAGCCGAATGCTTTGGTGCATTTTGGCGAACAGCGTTCGGCCCCATTTTCCATGATTGACCGAGAACATGCAGTTGTTACCCAGGTCAATAATGTAGTTGGGACGTTGAACTTGCTGTACGCTATGCGGGAAGATTTCCCCGACTGTCATTTGGTGAAGCTGGGGACGATGGGCGAATATGGTACACCCAATATTGATATCGAAGAAGGGTATATCACCATTGAACACAATGGACGCAAGGATACCCTACCTTATCCCAAGCAACCCGGTTCGATGTACCATTTAAGCAAAGTTCATGATAGTCATAACATCCACTTTGCTTGCCGGATTTGGGGATTGCGGGCAACTGATTTAAATCAGGGTGTAGTTTATGGCGTCTTAACCGAAGAAACGGGGATGGACGAACTATTGATTAATCGGCTGGATTACGATGGTGTGTTTGGTACTGCACTAAACCGCTTTTGTATTCAAGCAGCTATTGGACATCCGTTAACTGTCTACGGTAAAGGTGGACAAACTCGCGGATTTTTGGATATTCGGGATACAGTTAGATGTGTAGAATTAGCGATCGCTAACCCTGCCGAAGCTGGAGAATTCCGCGTATTTAACCAATTTACCGAACAATTCAGCGTCGGCGACTTGGCATTGATGGTGAAAAAAGCTGGTAACGCTATGGGATTGAAGGTAGAAATCAATCATTTAGATAATCCCAGAGTTGAAAAAGAAGAACATTATTTCAATGCTAAAAACACTAAATTGCTCGATTTAGGTTTACAGCCTCACTTGCTCTCTGATTCTTTACTCGATTCTCTGTTAAACTTTGCTATCAAGTATCAGACGCGAGTCGATGGCAAACAAATTTTGCCTAAAGTCTCTTGGCACAGAAATTAAGGTAAACCCCAGTAAATCGTGGGTCTAAAATTAGTCGTCATATTTTAGCACAATATGACGACTAACCAGTTATTATTTATCAGGCGTATCATCCAGCTACTACTAAATTTGCCGTTGACTACAGTTATTTTGACTGTGCAGAGTTGATTACACCACGCGAGAGAGTCTATTCTGTGTTTGATACCGAAACGCAAGCAAAGCTGAGATTATCTGCCTGGACTGAATAGTTTTTTATGAGAATTGCCCTATTTACCGAAACCTTTTTACCCAAGGTTGACGGAATTGTAACGCGCCTGCGCCATACTGTCGATCATCTCCAGCGCAGTGGTAATCAAGTATTGGTGATTGCCCCTGATGGAGGCATTACAGAACACAAAGGCGCTAAAGTTTACGGCGTTACTGGCTTTCCTCTGCCATTGTATCCAGAACTAAAAATGGCACTTCCCCGCCCAGCCATTGGGTACGCTTTAGAAAAGTTTAAGCCAGATATTATTCATGTCGTGAATCCAGCAGTTTTAGGTTTGTCTGGCATATTTTATAGCAAAATCCTCAAAATACCCTTAGTAGCGTCTTACCATACGCATTTACCCCAATATCTCCAGCATTACGGCTTGGGGATGCTGGAAGGTTTTCTGTGGGAACTGCTCAAAGGCGCTCATAATCAAGCTGCTTTGAATCTGTGTACCTCCACAGCAATGATTGAGGAATTGACAGCACATGGTATTGAACGTGTAGATTTATGGCAGCGCGGGGTAGATACGGAATTATTTCATCCCGATTTAGCTAGTGTAGAGATGCGATCGCGTCTATCACAAAATCATCCAGAAAGTCCATTATTACTTTACGTTGGGCGACTTTCGGCTGAAAAAGAAATTGAGCGCATCAAACCAATTTTAGAAGCAATTCCCGAAGCGCGGTTAGCATTGGTTGGAGATGGGCCGCACCGTCAAGCATTGCAAAAACACTTTGCTGGCACAAACACTTATTTTGTTGGCTATCTCATGGGACAAGAGTTAGGTTCTGCCTTTGCGAGTGCTGATGCTTTCATCTTTCCTTCTCGTACAGAAACACTAGGTTTAGTACTACTAGAAGCGATGGCTGCTGGCTGTCCCGTGGTAGCAGCCCGTTCCGGGGGAATTCCTGATATTGTGACAGATGGGGTAAATGGATATCTTTTTGAGCCAACAGCAGATATTCAAGGAGCATTAGCTGCTACTGTTCGCCTCTTAGAACAAAAACAACAACGAGATATCATCCGTAAAAATGCTCGTCAGGAAGCAGAAAATTGGGGTTGGACAGCTGCTACCAGGCAGCTACAAGATTACTATCAAAAGGTGATATTTTCTGAAGAGTTGGCAAAATAGGAGGCAGGGGAAGCAGGGGGAGCAGGGGACAAGGAGAATAACCATACCCTATGCCCCATGCCCCATGCCCAAAATCAAAAATTCCTATAACCAAAACAGACTCATGATACAAGCCTATTTATTTATGGGGATTATTAATTTTGAATGCGTGAATTTTTAATTCGGAGCGAAGCAACGTGACACTCCCCAACTCTGGCAGCGTCTTGGCTACATTAACTGAACTGACTCAAGTTAATCGTGCTCATGCCCTACTGCGTCGCGTCAAAGATTTATCTGTTAATGAATTTGTTTGCTTACTCGACTTTATAACTGCTGAGTTCCAGCAATTTCTGAGAGCTATTGAACTAATCAATAATGAAGCTCTAGAAACTATGTTGGAGAAAGTATTAGAAGCTATCACACTCAAAATTGGTCAAATTCTCCAAGCAGAACATACAGCCATTTTTTTAGTTGATTATGACAAAGGTCAACTGTGGTCAAAAGTTCCTCAAGATAATACTCAAAAATTCTTAGAAATTCGCACTCCCATTACAGTCGGTATCCCCGGTCATGTTGCTAGTACAGGTCAATATCTAAATATATCTGAAACTTATACTCATCCCCTGTTTAGCCCAGAACTTGAAAAACAAATGGGCTACAAAATCCGTAATATTTTATGTATGCCCGTTATCAGTAGCAAAAACCAGACTGTAGCGGTAGTGCAACTAGCTAATAAAACCGGGAATGTTCCGTTTAATCATGATGATGAAGAACGTTTTCGAGACTTTGCCGCTTCGATTGGTATTATCCTGGAAAGCTGCCAATCTTTTTATGTAGCGGCTCGTAATCAAAGAGGCGCAGCGGCTTTGTTGCGGGCAACTCAGACACTGGGGCAAAGTTTAGATTTAGAAGCGACTTTGCAGATAGTCATGGAACAAGCTCGAATTTTAATGCAAGCAGACCGCAGCACACTGTTTTTATATCGTAAAGAGCTAAACGAACTCTGGACGAAAGTTGCAGCAGCAGCAGATGGTACAAACTTGATAGAAATTCGCATTCCTGCTAACCGTGGCATTGCGGGATATGTAGCTTCCACTGGTGAAGCCTTAAATATTTCCGATGCTTATAAAGACCCCCGTTTTGACCCGACTACAGATAAAAAAACTGGTTATATAACTCGCAATATCCTATGTTTGCCAGTGTTTAATTCTGCAAATGAATTGATTGGCGTTACACAATTAATTAATAAGCAACAAAGCAGTTTTACTGCTTCTGATGAAGAGTTTATGCGGGCTTTTAATAATCAGGCAGGAATTGCCTTAGAAAATGCTCGGCTGTTTGAAAATGTGCTGTTAGAAAAACAGTATCAAAAAGATATTTTACAAAGTCTGTCAGATGCCGTGATTTCTACAGATATGGCAGGACAGATTGTCACGATTAATGATGCAGCCCTAGAGTTGCTGGGTTGTCCGATAGGAGACGCTAATAGTAAAAACAACAAGCTTTTGTGGGAACAAAATTTGATTGGTCGCCTAGTGTGGGAAGTTGTCCCAATTGAAAATCTCCAAATGCGACTAGAAGATAGTCTAAAAACTGGAGCTAAACATTATGTGCCAGAGCAAAGTTTGATGCTGGGAGTGCATCAAGTTATGAGTGAGGAGTTAGGAGTTAAAAGTGAAACTCAATACTTAGCATTCAGTACTCAGCACTCAATTTTAGCAGTGCGCGATCGCACCAACCCCGATATTTTTATTCCTTGGAATCAACCTCTGACTGCCCAATCTGAGTTTCTCACTTCTGATCGAGTACAAACATTAGAGCGCAATATCAATCTTACTGTTAATCCCCTGACTAACCCAGAAGGCGGTGTACGCGGTGGTTTGGTGGTCTTAGAAGACATTACTCAGGAGAAACGGATGAAAACTACCATGTCCCGCTACCTGACGCCCCATGTCGCTGAACAAGTTATGGCTCTAGGGGAAGATGCTTTAATGGTAGGCGAACGCAAGGAAGTAACTATCTTGTTTTCTGATATCCGTGGCTACACAACACTTACGGAAAATCTCGGTGCAGCTGAGGTGGTATTGCTGCTCAATCAGTATTTTGAAACGATGGTAGAGGCGGTTTTTAACCACGAAGGCACTCTCGATAAATTTATTGGTGATGCCTTAATGGCGGTATTTGGTGCGCCGCTACCATTGACAGAAAATCATGCTTGGAGGGCTGTGCAGTCAGCGTTAGATATGAGACGCCGCTTAGAAGAATTTAACCAACGGCGAATTATCCAGGCGCAGCCGCGAATTCGTATTGGCATCGGGATTAGTTCTGGGGATGTGGTTTCGGGTAATATTGGTTCCCGCAAACGAATGGATTACACCGTCATTGGAGATGGTGTAAATTTAAGTTCGCGTTTGGAAGCGGTAACTAAGGATTACGGTTGTGATATTCTTTTAAGCGAATTTACTTACCAATTGTGCAGTGATCGCATTTGGGTGCGCCAGTTAGATAAAATCCGCGTCAAAGGGAAACACCAGGCCGTGAATATCTACGAGTTAATTGGCGATCGCACTACTCCCTTAGATGCCAATACTCAAGAGTTTTTGTTTCATTATCATACTGGACGCGATGCCTATTTATCGCGCAACTTCTCACAAGCGATCGCCTGTTTTGAAGCCGCCAAATCCATCCAACCCCAAGACCAAGCTGTTGATATCCACCTAGAACGGGCGCGCAATTATCAACAAACTCCGCCTCCAGAGTCCTGGGATGGTGTCTGGACAATATTTACTAAGTAGTCATTTGTCATTTGTCATTTGTTATTCTCCCTATGCCCCATGCCCCATGCCCCATGCCCCATGCCCCATTCAATCTTTAGTCTCTCCCTGGTCATCTTGAAAGGGATCTTCGCCAATTCCTAGCTCTTTTTTTGAGCGTTTCAACTGTTTCCACAGATCCCTTATTTGTTCGTAAGCTACACCTGGAGGCACTTTTCCGCCTGTTTCTAAGTTGCAAATGTAACTTACGCGTTGAGCAAATTCCTGGAGATTTGCATTAAAAACCAAGTTTTCTGGCTTCACCTGACCGTAGTAGCGACCGCGAGGGAAGAGAAAATCATCCTTGTTCACATTTTTATTCTCCATTTATTCAATTCACCTTATGTTGGGGTTTCTGAAGCTGAATTACTGGCTAACCTAATCTTAACTTTTGTCAGATTGGGGTAAATCAAATCGTCCGACTCCTTTTCCAATTGTCGCTCGGCAATTGGTTAATTCAGATTTTGATACTAGAGGATAAAGCTTAAAATACTTTGTGTTGTAAATATTACAAAAAAAGTTGACGCCAAAGTAACTAGAGAGAATATTTGATTTTCCTCCTGGTTCTCAATTTAACTCATCTTCATTTATGAAGTTGAAATTGTAATTAGCTTCAGTCGAAATCTTTAGGTACAAATTATTATGACATACTAGTATGCCTAAGTAACTTATTTTATCACAACTCATGAAATTTCCGAGGTAAAACTACTTAGGTGAAAATACTATATCCGAAAGCAAATTGTCCTCTGTTAAAAGTTAGAGATTTAGTTATAAATATTTGGCAACTGGCTATTAAGCAGCGACCTAGAAGAGAAAATTGGTCTGGGTATTAGTTATTACTTATTTTAACCTGCTTCTGCTTCCTCTTAAATAATCACCAATGGTTAATAGTTAATAACTAAAGATAAAATGGTGAAGCCTCAAAGGACAATTTTTGTCCATCGCCTAAAACACTACCTGCCACCATGTCTGTTAATTCCAAGTTATACGAAGGCAAAGCAAAAATTCTTTATACAACGGACGATCCAGAAGTCTTGTTGGCTGATTTTAAAGATGATGCCACAGCGTTTAACGCCCAAAAGCGTGGCAACATCGAAGGAAAAGGAAAAATTAATTGTAGCATTTCTAGCCAGCTTTTTAAACAGTTGGAGGCTTATGGTATAAAGACTCACTTTATCGATAGTCCTGCCCCGAATCAAATGCGGGTGAGAGCAGTAAAGATTTTACCCTTAGAAGTGGTGATCAGAAATATTGCTGCTGGCAGTTTGTGTCAGCAAACTGGTTTACCAGTGGGTACAATTCTGAAACAGCCTTTGGTTGAGTTCTATTATAAAAACGATTCATTAGGAGATCCTTTGTTGACACGCGATCGCCTGTACCTGCTAGAACTGGCGACTGCGGAACAAGTAGAGACAATTACACATCTTGCATTGCAAATCAATGAATTTCTCAATAACTTTTGGCAACGGTGTGGCATTACCCTAGTAGACTTCAAACTAGAGTTTGGTTTGGACTCACAACAGCAGTTACTCTTGGCAGATGAAATTAGCCCCGACACCTGTCGTTTATGGGATACCGCAGAAAAGGACTCAAACCGCCGGGTAATGGACAAAGATCGCTTTCGCCGAGACTTAGGAAATGTAGAGGATGCCTATCAGGAGGTCTTACAAAGAGTGCTAAAAGCAGTAGAAACTATAAGTTAACCAAGTAAAAACCAAAAGGTGAGAAGGAATTATATTTAACTTTTGCCTTTTGCCTTTTGCCTTGTAAAGTAAAAAAGCAAAAGAAAAAAATTATGTTTTGAAATTTTACCTTTGGCATAAGGGCATTATTGCCTTGTGATGGTGTGTGTGTGGTCGTGAAGAGGAATATAAGTAAAATGCGTTTATCTCCCGTATTGCTGGCAGCAGTAGCAATTGCAGCCCCTTTGGGTGGCTCATTGAGTGCGAATGCAGAAACCGCCAACAATTCCAAACAGACAACAGAAGTTTTGACACTAGAAAAAAATCAACACCCAGAAAAGGACACTGGTCAGGTTAACTCTAGTAAAAGTCTAGAATCTCAACCTAAATCTACAGCAACTATAGAGGCAGAGCGTCCCCAATCCCGCGTCGTCGCAATTTACCCTGCCAACCCAGCAGCAAGCGCGACCCCAAAGGTAATTGTGCCAACCTCCACAACGCCAAGAACTGCACAAACCCCTGAAATTAATTCCAGTCCTACTCAACAGCCGTCTCCGGCTCCAGACATTCCACCGCCAGAAATTCAACAACCAACGCCTTCCCCAACTCCTGAGACCACTCCAGTCCCAGAAAATGTAAATCCACCGACAACAGAACCTTTATTACCCACAACTCCAGAACCATCAGCTACTCCAGATATTCCCCCCCCAGCTAGCCAACAAAGAACACCTACGTTATTCCCAGGTGCTACTCCCAGTCCCCAGAATGTTAATCCACCAACAACTCCGGGCAATACTCCATTCCCAGGTGCTACTCCCAGTCCCCAGAATATAAATCCACCGACAACTCCGGGCAATACTCCAAATACTCCAGTCCCAGGTGCTACTCCCAGTCCCCAGAATGTTAATCCACCGACAACTCCGGACAATACTCAACCCAACACAGCCCCAGAAGCCAATGACCCCCGCGTACTGGTATCGGAAGTAGTAGTTAGATCCCAAGCCGGGCAACTATCACCAGAACTGGAAAGCCAAGTTTACAGAGTAATTCGTACCCAACCAGGACAAACAACTACCCGCAGCCAACTGCAAGAAGATATTAACGCTATCTTTGGTACTGGCTTCTTCTCCAACGTCCAAGCAGCGCCAGAAGATACCCCCTTGGGAGTGCGGGTAAGCTTTGTTGTCCAACCTAACCCCGTCCTCAGTAAAGTAGAAGTGCAAGCCAATCCTGGTACTGGTGTCCCTTCTGTACTACCAGCTAACACTGTAGATGAGGTATTTAAAGAACAGTATGGCAAAATCCTCAATTTGCGTGACTTACAAGAAGGCATCAAGCAGTTAAACAAGCGGTATCAAGACCAAGGTTACGTCCTAGCTAACGTGATTGGAGCGCCACAAGTCTCTGAAAGCGGAGTTGTTACCTTACAAGTAGCAGAAGGGGTAGTAGAAAATATTAGAGTCCGGTTCCGCAACAAAGATGGACAGGAGACAGACGAAAAAGGACAACCAATTCGCGGACGGACACAGGATTACATCATTACCCGAGAAGTGGAGTTAAAGCCAGGACAAGTATTCAATCGCAACACAGTACAAAAAGACCTACAGCGCGTGTATGGACTGGGACTGTTTGAAGATGTGAATGTGTCCCTTGACCCTGGTACCAACCCCAGCAAGGTGGATGTAGTAGTGAATGTAGCTGAACGCAGCAGCGGCTCTATTGCGGCTGGGGCAGGGATTAGTTCTGCTAGCGGACTTTTTGGAACAGTTAGCTATCAACAGCAAAACCTGAACGGTAGGAACCAAAAACTGGGGACAGAAATACAGGTGGGAGAACGGGAACTGCTGTTTGACGTGCGGTTTACCGACCCCTGGATCGCAGGAGATCCTTACCGGACTTCCTACACAACCAATATTTTCCGTCGCAGTTCTATTTCGTTGATTTTCGATGGTAAAGATGAAGATATTAGGACGTTTGATCCGGGTAATCCCACTGATGTAGATTCTCAGGATCGCCCCCGGATTCTCCGTCTAGGTGGTGGTGTCACCTTTACTCGTCCCTTGTCTGCCAACCCTTATAAAACTTCTGTCTGGACTGCCTCAGCGGGTTTACAGTATCAACGAGTTTCCGCCCGTGATGCTGATGGTAATCTGAGAAAAACAGGAGCGGTATTTGATGATGATACTGGAAACCGCCTCAGTGATGAAATTCCATTGACTCTCTCTAGCGGCGGTCAAGACGATTTACTACTGTTTCAAGTAGGGGTACAGCGCGATCTCCGTAATAATCCGCTGCAACCCACTAGTGGTTCTTATCTGCGCTTTGGAGTCGATCAGTCAGTCCCTGTGGGACTAGGCAACATCTTCCTGACCAGATTCCGGGGTAGCTACAGCCAATATTTACCCATTAAGCTGATTAGCCTTAGCAAAGGGGCACAAACCTTAGCATTTAACCTGCAAGCAGGAACCATTGTCGGTGACTTGCCTCCCTACGAAGCTTTTACCCTTGGGGGTAGTAACTCCGTCCGGGGTTATGAAGAAGGAGCATTAGGTAGTGGACGCTCTTATGTGCAAGCATCAGTTGAGTATCGGTTTCCAGTTTTTTCAGTAGTTAGTGGCGCACTATTTTTTGATCTCGGTAGTGACCTGGGAACTAGTACTAGGGCTGCTGAAGTGTTGAACAAAAATGGCAGTGGCTATGGTTATGGCCTTGGCGTTCGCGTCCAATCTCCACTGGGGCCGATTCGGATTGATTACGGTATCAACGATGATGGTGACAGTCGGATTAATTTCGGTATTGGCGAAAGATTTTAATTTGTCATTTGTCATTAGTCATTGGTCATTAGTGAATCACGAAGGACAAAAGACAAAGGACAAAGGACAAATGACAATTAACTTTTCTGGATTAGCTTGCTAATTGTTACATTTACCTCAATACTGTTCCGATAAAGGGATTAATGACATTTTTCAGGGAATATCAGGGATTTTACCAAAACAGACGATGAACAATACTAAAGGAAATATATTGACTTTTCGGCTATGCGACAGCACACTCTAGCAGCCCAAATCACCCAAACAGGGGTGGGACTGCATAGCGGTGTGAATACCCAGGTGCGGATATTACCAGCCGAGGCGGGAAGTGGACGCTACTTTGTGCGGGTGGATTTACCGGATTTGCCAATAATTCCAGCCCAAGTTGCAGCAGTTAGTCACACTGTTCTTTCAACTCAGTTGGGTAAAGGTGAGGTATATGTTCGCACGGTAGAGCATTTGTTGGCAGCACTTTCGAGTATGGGTGTGGATAATGCTCGAATTGAAATTGATGGTCCAGAAGTCCCACTTTTAGATGGTTCAGCAAATGTGTGGACGGCTAATATTGCCCAAGTTGGCTTAGTCTCACAACTCGTTAACAACCAAGTTCCCTTGGCTATTACAGAACCAATATGGGTCTATCAAGGGGATGCCTTTGTATCTGCCCTTCCAGCAGCAGAAACCCGCTTTAGTTACGGTATTGATTTTGACCTGCCCGCTATTGGTAATCAATGGCATAGTTGGTCGCTAACCGCTGAACTAGAAAAAACTTCTGCTCGCTTTGCTGCGGAAATTGCTCCTGCTCGTACTTTTGGGTTACTACATCAAATTGAACACTTACAAAAAACAGGGTTAATTAAAGGTGGCAGTTTGGATAATGCACTCGTTTGTGGCCCAGAAGGCTGGCTAAATCCACCGTTGAGATTTGCAAATGAGCCAGTCCGTCATAAAATCTTGGATTTAGTAGGAGATTTGAGTTTACTAGGAACTTTTCCTCGTGCTCATTTTTTAGCGTATAAAGCTAGTCATAATTTACACATTCAACTGGCTCAGAAAATTTTAGATTTTGGATTTTAGATTTTAGATTCGATCTAAAGTTTGCATCCAGGATTATTAAGGCTTTGGATATACGCTTGCCTACTCAACTTTTAAATAAAAAATCAACTACACGGCCAATGTCAATCCTCACTGAAGTGAATACCATCGATACGACTACACCTACATCTACCGAACCACAGGGTATAAATGAGATTACAATCAGTTCTGAGATTAAAACAACTTTCACATCTGAAGAAATTCAGAAATTGCTACCCCATCGCTACCCATTTTTACTTGTAGACAAAATCATTGACTACGTGCCAGGTAAAAAAGCTGTTGGAGTTAAAAATGTTACTATCAACGAACCCCATTTTCAAGGACATTTCCCTGAACGTCCACTGATGCCAGGGGTGCTAATTGTTGAAGCAATGGCACAAGTTGGAGGCATTGTCCTAACTCAAATGTCTTCGGTAGAAGGCGGGTTGTTCGTCTTCGCTGGTATCGATAAAGTTCGCTTTCGTCGCCAGGTCGTGCCGGGGGATCAACTACTAATGACGGTGGAACTGTTATGGGTAAAACAACGTCGTTTCGGTAAGATGCAAGGTCGTGCCGAAGTTGATGGTCAACTTGCTTGTGAAGGAGAATTAATGTTTTCTTTAGTTAGCTAAAAGTTTGCTTTCGTGGTATGGGTATAGCCGTGAAATGCCCTTGCTGAATCCTAAAACAGGATAACAGTTAAAAAATCCACAATAGCATCTGAATAATTTCTTGATTTTCGCCGCCCTCTCTACGAGACGCACTCACAAACACATTTAACTTGCTTTGCCCGACACTTTCGTTCACTGAAATATTTCACACTCAACAACGCCAGTCGCCTCAATGGGGCGGTAGTCTGTACAACTCTTTTAAGCAGAGTAACGCGCTGCCTCAGAAACCCCGCCTGGCGCTGGATTATTAAGACAGTTCTGGAGATTCACCCTTGAAAACGCTAATTCATCCAACTGCTGTAATTCATCCGAAATCGGAACTCCACCATACAGTGCAAGTCGGTGCCTATGCTGTGATTGGAGAGCATGTCAAAGTGGGCCCTGAAACAATAATCGGCGCTCATGCAGTGCTAGAGGGACCTTGTGAAATTGGGGCGCAAAATCAGATTTTTACAGGTGCAGCCATCGGTATGGAACCCCAGGATTTGAAGTTTGTAGGAGAACCAACCTGGGTGAAAATTGGTGATAACAACTTGATTCGTGAGTACGTTACCATTAACCGCGCTACCGGTGCTGGTGAGGCGACGGTAATTGGCGATGGTAATCTTTTGATGGCTTATGTCCATGTTGCTCATAACTGCGTCATTGAAGACCAAGTAGTGATTGCTAACTCTGTGGCTTTAGCTGGTCATGTTCATATAGAATCACGCGCTAGGCTAAGTGGGGTTTTAGGTGTCCACCAATTTGTGCATATTGGTAGACAAGCAATGGTGGGAGGTATGGCACGTATTGACCGAGATGTGGCCCCATATATGCTAGTAGAGGGAAATCCAGCGCGGGTGCGAACCCTCAATCTTGTCGGACTCAAACGGTCTGGTATGGACTCAGCAGATTTGCTTTTGCTGAAAAAAGCCTTCCGCATTCTCTACCGTTCTGATTTGTCTTTTAAGGATGCTTTGGAACAGTTGGAATTGTTAGGGGATAGCGAAGAATTGCAGCATCTGCGACGTTTCCTTCTACTTTCTCAGATGCCTGGAAGACGTGGCTTGATTCCCAGTAAAGGGAAAAAAGGCGCAAGTGATGAATCGTGAATTAAAAGTTAGGAATTAGGAGTTATGAGTTATGAGTTGATAAATTAATTTTTTTAACTCTTCACTCCTCATTCCTAACTCCTAACTGCTAACTCCTGGAAAGACTTGGGTTAATCGCGTCTCTAACAGCTAACTCCTAACTTTAATTATCAAATGCGGATATTTATCAGCACTGGCGAAGTATCTGGCGATTTACAAGGATCGCTACTAATTTCAGCGCTGAAGCGTCAAGCTGCGGCGATTGGGTTGGAATTAGAGATTGTGGCGCTGGGTGGCGAAAAAATGGTAGAGGCTGGGGCAATTTTGCTGGGAAATACCAGTAGTATTGGCTCAATGGGTATTCTAGAAGGGCTACCTTATGTTTTACCGACTCTTCAGGTGCAACGTCAGGCGATCGCTTCCTTAAAGCAAAATCCACCTGACTTGGTAGTGCTGATCGATTATATGACTCCCAATCTGGAAATTGGGACTTATATGAAACAGCATTTGCCAGATATACCTGTGGTGTATTATATTGCTCCCCAAGAGTGGGCTTGGTCAATAAGTTTGCGAAGAACTAACCGAATTATTGGTTTTACAGATAAGCTGTTGGCAATCTTCCCACAAGAAGCCCGTTACTTTCGCGAGAAAGGCGCAAAAGTTAGTTGGGTGGGACATCCTTTGGTTGACCGAATGCAAGATGCCCCTAGTAGAAAAGCAGCTCGTGCAACATTGGGGATTACACCAGAAGAAATTGCGATCGCACTCCTCCCCGCCTCTCGCCGTCAAGAACTAAAATATCTTTTACCAATTATTTTTCAAGCTGCCCAAACTATTCAAGCTAAATTACCTGAAGTTCGTTTCTGGATTCCCCTATCGCTAGAAGTCTATAGACAGCCAATCGAAGAGGCTATTAAGCGTTACGGTTTACGGGCGGCAGTTCTATCAAGTCAACAAATGGAAGTTTTTGCCGCTGCTGATTTAGCCATTAGCAAATCTGGTACTGTCAATCTAGAACTCGCTCTGTTAAATGTGCCACAGGTTGTAGTTTATCGCCTCAGTCGTCTGACTGCGTGGATCGCTCGGAAAATTCTCAAAGGTTCTATAACCTTCGCATCGCCACCTAATTTAGTAGTGATGAAGCCGATTGTGCCAGAATTTTTACAAGAGCAAGCCACAGCAGAAAATATTACCCAAGCAGCAATGGAACTGCTACTCAATCCCAGTCGCAGAGAGCAAACTTTGCTAGATTATGAAGAAATGCGTCAAAGTTTGGGAGAAGTTGGGGTTTGCGATCGCGCTGCTCAAGAAATTTTGCAAATGCTATGAGGGACTGGGGACTGGGGACTGGGGATGGTGGGGCCCCCTCTGGGGATAAGGGGTAATGGGGACTGGGGACTGGGGACTAGGGACTAGGGACTGGGGACTGGGGACTGGGAAAATTTTGTATATTTAATACTCTATAGTTAATACCCAATTCCCAATCTCTAATACCTAATACCCAATCCCCAGTCCCTAATCCCTTTAGAGGTGTCATGGCTTATGAGATGAAAAAACAACGAGCGATCGCAGTTGACTTATTCGCTGGCGCAGGCGGTATGACTCTTGGCTTTGAGCAAGCTGGTTTTGATGTGCTAGCGTCTGTAGAAATCGACCCGATCCACTGTGCAACACATGAGTTTAACTTCCCTTATGCGAGAGTGTTATGTAAAAGTGTTGTGGATACAACTGGGGAAGAAATTAGGAATTGGTCTAAGATTGGCGATCGCGAAATTGATGTGGTTATTTGTGGCTCACCATGTCAAGGATTTTCCCTAATTGGTAAACGGGCTGTTGACGATCCTCGAAACTCTTTGGTATTTCACTTTCATCGACTGGTTATTGAACTAAAACCGAAATTTTTTGTGATGGAAAATGTTCGGGGAATTACAGTTGGCGAACATAAACAAATCCTCCAAACATTAATTAGCGATTTTAGAATTCACGGTTATAAAGTAGAAGAAAATTATAAAGTTATTAACGCCGCAAATTACGGAGTACCACAGTCCCGTGAGAGATTATTTCTTATAGGTGCAAGGGAGGATATAGAGTTACCGAAATATCCTCAGCCGATTACTAAACAAGCTTTACTAAATAATTTAAATTCTCAAAAAATATCTGATATTCCATCGAGTCCTACAGTATGGGATGCAATTGGAGATTTACCTGAAATAGAAAAATATCCAGAGTTACTAACAAGAGATTGGGTTGTTGCAGACTATGAAAAGCCTAGTAATTATGGTCTTGTACTTCGCGGGATCAAATGCCTAGATGATGATTATTCTTACAAACGAGAATATGATTTGCGAATACTTTCTTCAAGTTTAAGAACCAAACATTCTGCGGAAACTGTTAAACGTTTTCAAGAGACTCAACAAGGCGAAAGAGAAAAAATTAGTCGTTTTCATAAGCTACATCGTGATGGTGTCTGTAATACTTTAAGAGCGGGAACAGATAAGTATAGAGGTTCTTTCACATCTCCGAGACCGATTCATCCGTCTACACCGCGCTGTATCACCGTCAGGGAAGCGGCAAGATTGCATTCTTACCCCGATTGGTTTAGATTTCATGTAACCAAATGGCACGGATTTCGACAAGTTGGTAACTCTGTACCACCATTACTAGCAAAGGCTGTGGCGTCAGAAATTATTCGCAGTTTGAATATTTCGCCTGTTAAGCCGAGTTTGGGATACAAGTTGCCAGAGGAGAAGCTATTACAATTTAATATGTCGCAAGCAGCACAATATTATCAGCGGGACTGGTAAGAATACACTTTGTAATATGTGCAAGGTTAGGCTAAGTCCAAGCACGGAAGAATGTACTATCTTCCCAGATATTAGCAGCCTGTTGAGCGATCGCAGTCAATTCTTCTTTTTTAAGAGGCACAAAAGCTTGTGCTATCTTGACATTATTTTCTAATTGTGAAACATTCTCTGCTGCAATTACACAACAATGAACTCCAGGCTGAGACATTGTGTAACCTAAAGCTTGCTCCATACCTGTCAACCCACCTGATTTAAACAGCTGACCATAAGCCGGGACTTTCATCGCAATCACACCGACATTTTTTTCTTGAGCAGCTGGTAAAACTACTGGAATAAATGGACGTGGGTGGTGTTTGTCGGCAGCATTTACAGGAATCAGTGTAGTATGGAAAGGATAGCGACGTAACCCTTCAGCAATTACTTGAGGGTCGTGATGTCCGGTGATCCCAGCAAAACGCACTAATTTTTGTTCTATGGCTTCTTCTAAAGCTTTAATTGCACCAGATGGACTAAAGATGGTGTCGAGTTCTTCAGAAAAAGAGACGTGATGCAACTGCCACAAATCGAGATAATCTGTATTGAGACGTTTCAGCGATCGCTCCAATTCTCGCCATGCACCATCCCGATCTCTTCGATCCGTCTTGCTTGTGAGAAACACCTTTGAGCGATGGGGTGGTAGCACTTTCCCTAAATAATCTTCACTCGGCCCATAACTAGCTGCTGTATCAAAGTAGCGGATACCAAGTTCCAGCGCTTTTTGAATAATTGCTGTAGCATCACCCTCTTTTCCTTCCCAGGATAGCGGCGTTTGTCCTGCTCCTCCTAACCCGAAGATTGGGAGTTTTACTTCTGTGCGTCCCAGTACCCGTTCTGGCATAGTTACTGGCGGTGTTGCGGTGTTAGTAGTATTTTGCTCAAAAGCATTAGTTACCACAATACCTCCAGTTACAGCAATGCTGGTTATTAGGAAATTACGCCGCGTTTTTCCTTCTGTCATGATTGGGTTCGGGGGCAAAATTACTTTTATTATAAATTCTAGCTAGGGGGGATTAATCTCAATATTCGTATCGAGGTATACCTTTGTCCCTTGAATAGCATCTAGAATTCCCATGCATCTCGTTCTTGGCGAATAAACCGATCCACTTCTTCTGGTGTAGCAAAACTGCCTCTAACAGATCCGATAAAGCTACTTAAAGGCTTTTCAGAATGCTTTGCAGGTGACTCCAGAAGTACAATCACTTCGACAGTTGCACCTGCTGGAAGTTCTGGAGAAGATATTTCTACTACCCCACCAGTTTTGACGATCGCCTGTTGCCTGAGTCCATTAAGCATGATAATTTATCCTCATTAGTGTCAGAATATCGCACTCCTTTTTCTAGTTTAGCTTTGAGGTGCGATTCCTTCTCTATGAGACGCTCCGCGAACGGCCGGCTACACCTACGTACTTACAAATTTTCTATAAACTCTTCTGGTGTAACCTTTGCTTGCTTAAGAACACCACTGAGTGTGCCAACTTTTAACTCACGATGGAGTGGTACAACACAAACAATTTCTCCTTCAAGAGTTGGTTTTTTAAGCACAACATGACTACCAGTTTGTCTAGTTTGAATAAATCCTAAACGCTCTAATACACGAATTGCTTCATTGCCTGATATCCTTGGCAATCTAGGCATAGCCGACCTCTATACTGGTTACAAACCTCGGACTAGTATCAGTGTCGAGCAAAGGACATTCTTCTAAATATAGCCTTGTAGCTTCTTTAAGATTAGCAAGAGCTTCTTCAATTGTTTCACCTTGGTCAACTGTTCCAACTTCAGGACATTCAGCAACATACATATCTTCTTCTTTGTGAAGAATAGCAGTTAATGTTTTAGTCTTCATAGGATTTTCTTTTGATAAAGATAGTCGAGCGTTCACACTTTGGTATCTTATACCAAATTAATATGAAGCTGCATAGAATAGAGCTTCCAAGATAAAGTTATAAGAAGAGACAGAAATTACCTGCTCAAATGTGAGTTGGTCGAAGATTTCTTGGATGCGCTCGCGTAAAGCTTGTAAAGAAGAGAA
>NZ_JAVRBQ020000023.1:0-14460 GCF_034531215.2 Nostoc sp. ChiSLP03a | reverse complement strand
ATTGTTAAAAAGCGTACTTCAGCCTCACCTAAAACAGCATAGAAATCTGCTTGATTTCTTACCTTTGACATTTTTGGCATTGGTTAAACTCAACTCAGCATCCCTGAGTCATTTTCTGCTTCTTAGTCTAAAGTACAGTTAGCATCTTATAGCCTGTTAATATTGATAATATTTTTGTTAAAAAAATCGACTCCAGCAGGGCTGCTACCCAAAATAATACTCACAACTCCATAAAGATGCTCTGTAGCTTTCATTGCCAACGAAAAACTTTGCCTCTTGCCTTATCCCAACGACAAATATTTAAGGATTCCCAAATAAAAAAATATACAAATATTTATTCTGGGGTGGGCGACACGAGCGCCTATAGTCAAAGGCGGGCAAGATGTCTACCTCACAAGATTGCATAATTTATTTCTTGGAAGTCCCTTACGCCCACCTACTTAAATTTTTACCAATAACCTCTGTAAAATCATCGTTTCAGCTAAAATGCTCTGACCAAAGCTGCTGACGAGGATGAAACAGTGCCATCTCAAGTTTTGTTTCTGGATCGCAATAGCTGGTTTTAGTATGCTTTCGACCATTGCAGCCATAACACGACCAAGCTAAATTTTCTACAAAGGTTGAGCCGATCCAAATTAAGAACAGATGTGCTTTTAGAATTACCCAAGGAATGTTTATAACGACCAAAAAGCAGGTTATTAATCATGCGTTTAAGTTTTTGCATAAATCTGCTTCGGTTTGATTAGTTTTTAGTAATATATAAATCTTAATAATATGTTATATTATTCATCTCATTCTTAAAACAGATTATCAGTAAAACAATTAACTAAAATAGATAGATAATTTAAGTATGATTTTCTCGTCGGAAATTTGACGTTAGCAAAAAGATATAAAAATATGCCTTGAATAGTAAAGCTTTGAGTTAGAGCAGACAGACTTTAGTTTTTAATAGCTGATGTTTGGAGAGTTTTAATCAACACTAATCATACTGTAGGTAGATCCAAAACAAATGAGAAAATATTCAAAATAGAGTTACAAATATTAATAATTTCTGATCGTGGATGAAATCTTGTGTAGCTGCTCCTGGAGATGGAAAAATGGTTTTTATGGAAAGTAAACGCTTGCTCTTCGTTGCTGACTTTCCATCTGTACAGCAGGGTAAAGACTTTTCTCAAACTTTAGTCCAAATACCACCGTCACCGCATTGCGAAGTTTGTGTAATTGTTCCAGTTCGCAATGAAGCTCAGATGTTGGCAGCAACCCTTACTGCCCTGATACATCAAGTTGATTTACAAGGACAGCTTTTAGATCCCAGACGCTACGAGATAATTTTGTTGGCAAATAATTGTAGCGATGAGTCAGCAGCTATAGCCCGGAGTTTCGCCCAAGAACATCCAGATATAGCACTGCATGTAGTGGAAAAAACTCTGCCTCCTGCACAAGCTTATATTGGTCGAGTGCGTCAGATTTTAATGGATGAAGCACACCGCCGTTTGTGTAGCTTAGGACGCACAAGGGGAGTAATCGCTTCAACTGATGGAGACTCGCAGGTAAGCCCAACTTGGATTGCTGCCAATCTGTATGAAATTAACTGTGGTGCTGATGCTGTAGGTGGGCGAATTCTTGTTGAACGGACTGGTCGTGCGGGTCTACACCCTTACGCCAGAGCTTGCTATCTGCGTGAAGTGGGCTACCGCTATTTAATAACCGAGTTAGAAACTTATCTCGATCCCGACCCTGATGACAGCTTTCCCCGCCACTATCAACACTATGGAGCAAGTTTGGCAGTAACAGCAGAAATGTATGCACTGGCGGGAGGCTTACCACCAGTGCGGACTCCTGAAGATGAAGCTTTTTACCGGGCTTTGGTACGGGTAAATGCCCGTTTTCGCCATAGTTCTTTAGTGCGAGTAGTAACTTCGGCCAGACAAATTGGACGTACCAATGTTGGTTTAGCAAATCAGCTGAATGAATGGATAGAAATGGGACGGCAACAACAACCATTTGTAGTCGAGCCAGCAGGGGCTATCGAAACTCGTTTTGTTGCTCGCCGTCAATTACGAGTGATGTGGTGGTGCGTTCTTAATGGCTATCAACCAGATCGCAAGAGCGTCGTATCCTTGGCAGAGATGCTGGGAGTTTCAGTCCAATGGCTTTTAGAAAAATTAACCCAACCTTATACCTTTGGTCAGTTGTTTGAACAAGTCGAAGAACGCCAGCAGTCAGAACAAATTTGGGCTTCGCGCTGGAAATTTGTGGAAATTGAACAAGCAATTGGAGACTTGCGCTTGCGTCTTGAGAGTTTACGGCTCAGTTACAGCAAATTCCACGGAAATTCGACCCAGGATGATTTGGAACTAACTAAAGAGCTTTACCCTACGAAAAGCCTAGAAAATGGGGGTCTTAAACCCTCGATTTAAGCGCGTCACAGAACAACCAATCACACAGAGCGTCGGGAGGAATGCGCGGTTGACGTAGCGAATGCTACGTCAACCAATCTCTTATCGGACATACAGACAACCTGTTTCTGATGAGCAATTCTGCGATAGCGAAGCGGTAGCGAGTATTCGAGCGTCGCGTCTTGATTCTGACGCCTTGGCGGAGCGTTTCCGGCTCCGCTCCTGAATTCTTCTTCAACCGAAAATTATTGCACGCTGTACGTGATAGCGTCGGCGTCGGGTAGTTTACACTCGCTCGAATAAATCAAGTCGATATTCTTCATCCCGTTGACCTTTTAAATGCCGCAGTTTATTTGGGGTCAACTCAAAAAACGAGTCATGAACTTCATCTCCACTCAATGGATAATCACGGGCATAAAGTATCCAATGAACTAAAAGTAGATGTCCTCCAGGTTCCAGGTGTTCCAGAATGTACTGTTGGGATTTTTTCAGGTCTTCCCAGCACCAGTAATAGCCAACTTCTGAGACTAAGGTCAAATCAAACATTTCATCAGGATATTGCTCTGGGACACGCATAATCTGGAACTTGATATTGGAGAGATGCTGACAGCGCTCTTTTGCTCTATCCTGCGCCAATTTTGATACATCAACTGAGAGCAGTGAGTCACAACGTTCTTGCAGTTTTTCAGTTAAAACGCCAATGGAACCACCGATTTCAAAGGCAGACCGATAGCGGTCTTTGGGTAAAGCTGCAATTGTGGCAGCATATTTGTTAGCTTCGTAAATACTTGTCTCAAACTTCCACGGGTCTGGATTTTCGCTGTAGAGTTTATCAAAGTAGCTGGGTGGTAGGGAATTAGATTGTAACGGGTTCATCGGTTTTCCTCTATATAAACTTCCCAAGGATGAGTAAAATTTGCTAACATTTCGGGAGTTAGGCGAAAGCCTTCTGGATCGTCATCAATTAAGTCTGTAGTTTGGGAACGATAAGCAGCGATCGCTTGCTGTTTCAACTCCACCACTGCGCTAATATTCAATCGCCAAGTTGTCACCTCAAGAGGTACTGGCAGACTCTCTCGTTGGTCAAAGTCCCAATCCCAAATCGGATACTCAATCAATCGGGGGGATAAGGGCAAGTCATTCAGCACTGTGTGAATTAACTTCCACGTCGCTCGGTGGTCTGTATGAGGGTCATATCGCCAGGGTAAAAAGATAATTTGTGGGGCGATTTCTGTAATGTAAGCACGACAACTAGCTACTGCACTTTGATACTGTGTTGAAATTGACCCATCCTGCATTCTACAGAAGGTAACATCATTCACCTCTACACTCAGCAATTTTAATGCTGATAGCGTTTCTGCTTCCCGCAGAGCTAGGAGTCTAGCTGCGGGATATTTCTGGGAACGAGGGTGTGAAAGAGTACCATCACTGATGACTAACACTTGCACATGACAATTTAAAGACCGTAATAGAGCGATCGCACCTCCACAACCTAATGTCTCATCATCAGGATGGGGTGCAACAATCAGTACCGGGCTACAAGCGATCTCGTTAACTGAACGCCAGGGCAAAACATTAGGATTGTCTAGTGGTAATGCAATCAAGCCAAATTCATTCATCATTCCAAAGTATTGAAGCCGGATTACTTTCATGCAAGACATATTGCCCGACATTTGCCAAGGCTGCATCAAAAGCAGGTTGACGCAGATATAGAGTCAAATCTCGGATAATTCGTTCCATCGGATTTGGTGGTAGTAAGCCGCGAGTTCCCACAGAACGTTGACACAAATTCATCACATCAATGCAAATTTGCTCAATTGCTGTCCTGACCATGTTGGCATAGGCGACGAGTTGGTTTGCTTGCGGGTGAACAATAGTGGGATCGCCACCAAACACTGGTGCATAGGCTGCTACTCGATCCGCAGCCCCCCGCAGCCAGAGATTGCCACTTTCAATAGCGATCGCCATTCTGCCAAGCCGTTCCTGTTGATATGGATCGTTTGTATATTCCAACTTTTGTAGATACTGACGAGTTAGGTTAAACAGTGCTTCTGCTCCACCTAGTTGCACAGCAGCAAACCGAATTACCCCAACAGATAACCAAGGCTGTCGATAGTAATCTCCTGGCTGGCCGATTAAATAGCTCCGATCCAACTCGACACCGCTAAAATCCACTTTGTAACTAGCAGTAGCTCGCATCCCAGAAGGTTGCCACCAAGCGGGATCGCTAAGAGTTGTCACTTCGTCCATTGGCACAATGCACATTTGCCAACCGCCCTCTGGCAATACTCCATTCACGAAAGGACGTTCAACATAGCCAGTACCACTACAAAACGTTTTAGAACCTTCCAGCCGATAATGCCCATTCTCACAAGGAATTATCTTCACACCATCAGAGGCTTCGGCATTCCAAACGCCAAATATTTTCTGGCGATCGCGGGCATCATCAGCGCAGCTTGCGATCTGTTCTATGGAACCAAAGGTCTGAATCAGTTGTAGGGCGTTGATATGTCCTTCATAAATTCGCCCAACTGCCAGATTGCCATGCCCTATCTGCTTTAATAGCATTAAAAGCTCGTAGGTAACATTAGCATCAATTCCTGCACCCCATCCGCCTAATTCTTTCGCTAATGGTGCAGCCAATAACCCAGCCTTAGCAATTAGCTCAAACTCTTGCTTGGGAAAAGCAGTATTGCAATCGATTGCAGTGGCATTATTTAAACAATAATCCGCAATTTCTGCGGCACGTTTGAGATCCAGAGCAATGTTGGAACTATGCCATTTTGGGATGACGACATTCTTTAATAATTGGATGCTAATAGCCGACTCCTTTCTGTAATATTTCTTTATATCTTGTTAATAATAATTAAATTAAATAAGTTAACATCTCTATCTTTTGTATGATTATATACCTAACAAAAGGGAGATTATTATATGCATAAATTATTTTTTGCGTAGGACAATGGAGTATACTTTAATTTTAGCAGAATCACCAGAGTTTAACCATCAACTCTCATCTGCCAATATTAAACGTGCCAAATTAGAAGAATTTCGTTAAGCAGCGTATAACTATCGAGTTAGAACGTATGATGCAACTTTTGAACTGATGGATGCGATATTGCTGACGCGAAACGCTTACAGTTTGGTATATTTATTGCTATCACTGAATGTCTGCTTCATTAAGAGTAGCGTTAAGTAGGCCGGCAGACAATACTTGTCGGGTTTTGGGGGAAGGAGAAAAGGTAAAAAACCCTTAACCCTTATCCTTTAGCCCTTTCCCAACAATGAACGAGGCTAAAATCCTCTTCCTTGCTGCCTCCTGCCCGATCTCAACTACTTAAATCTTACTAAGAATTCCTTTGATCTCAGAACTTTTAGTAGTAAAGCAGATATAAAATAGCCCATCTTCTATTGGTTTTTCTAAAACTTTCGCATAAATATCAGCGCTTAATTCTTTTGAATAATTTGGTGATAAAACTAATTTAATATTACTGAATAAAGAAGGGATGACATCTTTTTCTATATCCTTGGGACGTACCTCGGCTCCCTTAGTGGAAAGTTTCACTAAATTGCCTTGAAAAAGAGTTTTTTCAATGTGCTTTTCATCTAAAATTGTATATTCTATTGGTATTGCTTCAGCTAATGGTAGCAATCTTTCTTCTTCTTGAGTTAGAAAAAGATTGTATTTTCCAATAATCCCCCTAACTTCGTAAATATTTATCGGTAGTTTAATTCCTTTTACTTGTACTTGCTTTTGTCCACAGATTTTAACAATTGACTCTACTTCTTTAAATGTCGATTCCGAAATAACAATCTGTCCTCCAATTGTATAGGATTCAATACGATAGGTGAGATTTACCTGGCCACCGACTACACCATATTTGGTTCGGATATAAGAACCAATATTTCCAACAACAACTTCGCCGGTGTTGACAGCTATTCCCATTTCTAATGGTGGCAGATTCCACTGCTGCATCTTTTCATTTATACTCATCATTGCTAACTGCATAGCGATCGCACAAGCAATAGCCCTTGTAGTATCGTCTTCTTTGGCAGTAGGCGCACCAAACAACACTAAAATACCATCACCTGTAAATTCATCAATGGTTCCTTGATACTGGATAATGATATCTGCCATTGATGCTAAATAAAAGTTGAGAATTTGAACAACCTTTTCCGGGGGTAATTGTTCCGAAATACTGGTAAATCCTCTTAAATCGGAGACGAGTATGGTGATTTTGCGCCGTTCGCCCCCAAGCTGTAAACCTTTTGGGCTTTCTAATAAGCTAGTGACTACTTCTTTACTTAAGTAACGCCCAAATGTATAACGAATTTCTCCAGCAGTACGGGCGATGTAGACTGTAATCGCGATCGCAGATCCCAACAAAGCTAATAATGGTGGTACTACAGGTATCCACCAACTGGCGATAAAGGCTGTATATGTACTAGCCAATAGCACACCTGCTGCCAAAATTGGGCTAGTTATTTTCTGGAAGGATAAAAATTTTATCCCGCCTGCATATCGCCATTGCCAAGTTAGACTTGCACCCACAAAAGACCAGAGAAAAATCCATCCTACTTCTATTGGTTGCGACCAACTCTTAATTAGTGGGCGACCTGCTGTAGCTGCACTGATAATTTGGCTAGCCATATTCGCATGAATTTCTACCCCAGGCATAGGTTCTGGGGAAGTCAACAAACTACTACTATAGGGAGTGAAGAATAAATCCTCAAAACTCTCGCTGACGTTACCAATCAAAATAATGCGATCGCGTCCCCATTCTGGTGGTACCTTGTCTTCTAAAATATCTGTCATCGTGACTGTAGAAAAGCGTCTGGCTGGCCCCCTGTAATTTATTAAAATTTGGTAGCCACGGTCATCAGCTCGCACATAGCCACCATCATTAGCAGCAAAGGGGATAAATCTTGTCTTTCCTAACTGCCAATTTTTTGTCTGTCCAGAAGTTTCTGGTGCAATACCTTCGGCATCGAGATAAAGTAAAGCTAAATATAATCCAAAACTGTAAATAGTCTCTCCATTTTTATCTGTTAAGTAGAGCAAACTGCGTCTTACCTTTTTATCTGGATCTAAAACCAAATCATTTGCACCTACTTGCCCTTTATCTTTGAGTGCTGGTGGCGGGTCAATTGGCTCGCGTTGGTTATCTCCTACCACTCTTTGAATCCCGACTAAATTGGGGGTCGATGCAAATACTTTGGTTAATTCTTGATGTCCTGGTTCTACAGGTAAATCGCGGTAGATATCTAAACCAATAGCTCGTGGTTTCCTGGCTTTTAATTTTTGCAACAATTGAGCATACAAACCATCTGGAACGATTGGCTGACGAATTTTTTTCATGTCTGCAAGATTTACTCCCACAATCACAATCCGGTCATCGGGTGCTTCTTGGGGTCGCAGACGCATATATCCATCGAAAGCCTCCAACTCCCAAGGCTGCATTAAACCAGCAAAGCGTAATAAGATGACTACACCAGCCACACTAGGAGTAGTAATCAAAACACCGCGCCATTGCCACAGTAGCTTTTTCCACTTTCTCCAGATCATCTTGTTTGTACCAAAATTAATTTTTCCGGGTAGCAAAGTAGCCGTTTTAACTTTGCTGTTGAGCTAGCTGTACTGAGGTTAGCGATCGCTCGTGCAGCAGTCAAGGAAAGGTTCTTTGGCGATCGCCTCTAAACCGACTGATTGTAAAAGTTCTTCCCATTCAGTTGGCTTCTGGCGGCGCAATTGAGCAACGGTATTCAGTGCTTCCTGCCAAATTTGAGACTCTGTATAAATTTTTGCCTGTTCTAGAAGTCCTGCCCCAGCTAGCTGATTTTTCAGGGAGGAACTTACTTCAGTACGCTGGAGTAACCCCTTGACAGATTCATCCTGAGAGCGGTCTTGAAAATCGCAAATCATCGTGAAGTACCATCGATAGTACTTACCAATTTGGAGAGAAACATTTGCTGGTAATTCCAGTTTAATGATGCCAGGAGTACTAGGCAGTTTAAAAGTCGTCAGATAAACCTGATTTCCGGCTTCATCTGTCAAAGCCAATTCTCCAGATTGGGCAGTATTTTCAGGAATGTACCAATACAGTGTGGGATTGGCTGCAACCGTTTTCCCAAAATTCTTTTTTGACGGCATCAAAGGCGTTATCGGTATTCCTCTCTCATCGATACAAGAAGAGCCACGCGTTCCTCCACCCAATGTTTGAGAGGGCGCTCCTCGGTCATCTACAGGTGGGAATTTGAGACTAACTTTCCACTCCAAGTCCGATGCCGATCGCCGTGATGGCAAGTTGGCAAAAGTGACAATGGTGGGAGAAAGTGCGCTAACAAGGATCGCTAAAAACAGAAAAGATTTTGGTAAATTCATGATCCGCGTAAGGACTTCTATTGAACGTAAATCTTTGAAGCAGTAAATCAGTCTTTTCAGAAGTATAGTTGAGTGCTGTTAGTGGATAGCTAAGGTTGAGCCAGTGCTGAGTCAACGAAGAGGACAAGGAGCAGGGGGCGGGGGGCAGGGGGGAGACAGAAAAAGATGATTCCAGTAAATTGGATCGTTTATTTTCTGGAAGTCCCTTACCAGGGATTGCCGACGAGCGTGAAACCGCTCCAATAATAAGGATGAGCAAATTCTTTGTCTCCTATCTGTCTTAACTCCGGCGGTAAAGGAAAACTCTGACTCGCTGTTACCAACCGACCCTTCTCTAGTCGCACCTGACCCTTGAGCATTGCTACCTGTGCTTGCCGCAGAGCCTCGGCTTTAATCGGAGTTTCTTTCAATTTCTCGTAGAAACTTGTCATTAGTCCCATTGTGCTTTCATCGTTGACAGACCATAGACTGCCCATCGCTGATTTCACTCCTGCTAACACCGCCAAGCCTGCAAATCCCAACTCCGCTTCTGGGTTCCCTAATGCTGTACGACAGGCACTCAAAACCAATAGTTCCACTGGTGGCTGACTTAATTTCAACTGCTGCAATTGGCTAATTAGTAATTTGCTATACCAAAACTCAATATAGGATTTATTGATATTACCAGGCTGAAAGTTGGCATGGGTAGAGAAATGGACAATACCAAACGTTTGTAAAGTGCGGGCTTGTTTGAGCTTTTCCACTGTGAAGTTTTCGTTAAGAAAAGACTTGCCAGGCCACAATTGACTGACGATTAAAGACAACTCTACTGAAGCTGCTGGTAAGGGCTTTTGATCGGGGAAGCGATCGGCTCCCATCGCTAAGACTTGCTGATTTCTCACATTTGCATAGCGAGTGTCAGTAAGTGATAGGCTGGGCATGAGACCAACGCTGTATCTTTCCACAATAAACCCTTGTCCGTCATGCAGGGCAGCGATGGGCAGGGAGCGTAAACCCGTGTCCATCAAAAAGCTAAGATTCGTGATTTTTTGAGCTTGTAAATCCTTTTCTAAAGGCCCAAGCAGCCACTTATAGAGCTTTTGAGCCAAAGCTAGATATGGGGGAGAGCGTTGAATGTTAGTGATAGCTGCTTGGAATTCTTGAGCGTTTTTGAGGACTTGCTCTCGCGTCGCTCCCTGAATCTGCCGTCTGATTGGTGTTCCAGAGGAAGTGACCATCACTAGCTCGAGCTGGTAGTTACCTTGAGCTTGTTGCGTAGTGGGTTGTACTTGCTGTCGGCGCTGCTCCAAACTTTGAGAATTGAACTCCCAGATAGGTTGCGGTTGCTTGGCTGTCTCTTCTGGTTGAGATTTGGAGTCTTCCTCGGTTTTGGGTTGAAATAAGACATAAATCAGGGCAGATTTAATGCCAGTGGCTTGTTCAATTCGGCGCAATATAGCTTGGGCTTCTTTTAAGGTTTTGATGCGGACATTGCTGATGCCCAAATGGTTCTCAAAAGTCTTGGTGAAGGCTTCTTCCAGTTCTGGTAGGTTGGTGTCAGTTGCTGCTGGTGTGGAGGCAAAGGTTACTTGTAGTGGCTGGGTAACAGGGAAGGGATTGCTGAGATCGACGGGATTAAAATTAACAAGTGGAGTCTCAGTTGCAGGTGGTGGGGGGATAATAGAGATTTTCCCGCCAACGATCGCACCGGCTGTACCATTTACCGAGGCATTACCAATCTGAAACGGATTTAAGCTGCCTCCCCCATGCCGGATCGTGATGTCTCCCCCACCATTACCCCCAAGGCTGGAAATGCTAGCCAGACTACTGTTGCTGTCGGTGAAGGTGTCTGTAACGCGGAAAAATTGTCTAGCAGTGATATCTATGTCACCACCTCTACCGTTTTTCCCACCTTGGGCGTTAATTTGGGTAGCTTGAATGTCGCGGCTGGAGTCAAGGGTGACATTGCCACCGTTGCCGAAACTACTGCCAGAATCAATTGCGCCAGTGGTAATATTGGTGGCAGCTTTGGCGATGATGGCACCACCGTTAACTCCTGAACTGTTCAGGTTGCCCGTAGAAATGGCATCGCCGCTTTCGAGAGCGATCGCTCCTCCATTCCCAGTTGTAGAACTAGTGTTGAGAGTTCCCGTACTGGTATTGATATTGCCACTGGTACTGGTTATTCTAATCTCTCGACCTTGATTTACCACATCGCCAGTAGTAATGTTTTGGTTGGCTTGCAGGTTAAGGGTGGCATTGTCAGCTCCTGTGAGTTGAAATCCACTAGTGTTGATGGAACCTGAGCCAAAGGGCGATCGCAAAGTAACCGGATCGTTGAAAGTCACATCACCTGCCAAGGTAATGCTACCGCTGCTGTTATCTCGCCCGATAAATATTTGAGAAAAGCCATTTTGCCAGGTGTTTAATTTACTGGCATTTAAATTTAAACGGGCATCGTTAATGTTGCCACCCAAGGTAATGTCTAAGCTAGGAGTCCGAGGCTGCAACTGAAGGATACCAGTACCTTTGATTTGGGTGGAGCCAAGGAAGTTCATTTCATCAGCAGTGAGGGCGATCGTACCACTGCCTGTTCCAGTGGGGTTAATCGAACTGTTCTTAATGCTAATTCCTTCTGTGCTGTTTCTACTAGCGCCATCTAAGCTTATATTTCCTGTTGCCGTCGATTCCACCTCTGCGCCGTCTTCCAGTAAAATGCCGAAGTTACGATTTCCCGCTCCATTACCGCCAGTACCCATGAAGCTGATATTTCCATTGGCTGAACGGACTTTGGAATTGCGACCAATATATATCCCCTCACTAATATCAGTCCCGACTCCGGCAATCCCCTCTAGAGTAATTGTCCCCGTCTTAGTCGCGCTGATGATGCTACTGTTTACTTCAATGCCGTCGTTGTCCCTACCTCCTCTGGCGTTACTAGTACCTTGGAGTGTAATCTTCCCAGTGCCAGTAGAACTTACCAGGCTATTGTTAAGCTGAATCCCGTTGTTGTTATTTCCATTCCCGTAGCCTATGCCAGTTAAGCTGATATCTCCATTTTCAGCCATGATGCTGCTATTATTCAGCCAAACGCCTTTCTGCTCGCTCGCATCAGCGTTGTTTCCCTGACCTTTAATCGAAATATTGCCACTTCCAGAGTTGAGAGAAGCTCCATTAAGGCTGACTCCAATGGGATTTGCTGCTGTTCCTTGTGCCGGCTCGTTTAAGGGGTTACTACTACCGCCCAGAATTATATTGCCTCCATTAGAATCGATCGCAGCACCGCTTTTGAGGGCGATCGCTCCTCCATTGATACCGTCTCGATCTGCATTGAGGGTGACATCCAACTTCCCCACACCACTGGCTGTTAGCTTGGCATTTGAGTTGATAAAAATACTGTTATTAGCTTCTAGCGTTAGATTTGCATTGCCAGCAGCCGTTGTGCCGATGTTGGCATTGATGTTGATATTGCGATCGGCAGCTAATTTCAAGTCAGAACCGCTACTCCATGAGATCGGATTGCTGACTGTAATATCTCCTTTACCAGCCAAGCCCGATGTTGTCGAAACGGTAACATTACTCAAAGTTAGTTGATTTTGTAGCGTAGTCGAGTTGAGATTAGAAGAGGTTGTAGTGGTGTCCGCAAATATACCTTTACCAAAGGTCATACTGTTGGTATCCATCGCGCTGCTGATGGTGATATCAGTCGGATCTAGCAGGAGCGTGCCGACTTCCCCCGCAGGCGATCGCAAATCAACTAAGCCTTGAAATAAGAGCAATCCCTTGCTAGATACTTCTACTAACCCGCCATTCCCAGTATTAAGCCCGCCGATGGCGTCGATCTTACCAAAGAACTGAGTGTTATTATCTGACCAAACGATCGCCTGACCGCCATCACCGTTTCGCAGGGCGTTAGCATTAATTACCGAATCACTACTAACAAACGTCTGTAAGGCATTGGGCAAAATACCTTGACCTTTGTAGTCTCCCCCAATCCGAACGATGCCGCCACCAGCTGTGCCAGAGGCATTAATGTTAGCACCAATCAATCCGACGCGATCGCCTAAGACGTTTACTGTACCACCTGTCTGCATAACTCCTGTATTGGAAACATCTAGGGTTCCAGAAGCGATCGTAGTTCCTGTGGCAGTTGGGATAGTTGTACCAGATCGTGTTAACTGCACTGTACCCGCATCTAAATTCGCGATCGCACCAAGATTTAGTCCCTTAGCCCCTTGGGTTAACAGCGTTGGCAAATCCAGAGGGTTAATTGCTAGGTGTTGGTCTGTTGTATTTCTTGGCAGTTCTAGCTCTAAACTCAGCAGGTTTCCTGCTTGAGAGATCCGAATCAGGTTTGTCCCTGGCACTGCTGCAATAGTGATATTTCCGCCGGGTGCGCTCAATGTCGCCGTATTGATAATACTCCCACCGATTAAAGCCAGATTGTGTTTTTCTAAAACTGACAAACTACCAGCATTGATAATAGTCCCAGGATTAGCGAAATCAAAGGCAAACCCAGAGGGATTGCCATTTAAATTTGAGTAATCATTTTTACCGACTGCATTAAACCAAAAGCGATTGTCAAAACCAATTGCTGTAGCAGTCGTTACTGTAAAGTCAGCCGGAAGGTTAATTTGGCCATTCGGCCCAAAGATGACTCCTGCTGGATTCATGATGAATAAGTTGGAATTTCCTCCAGTTACCTGAATCAATCCATTGATGGTTGAAGGATCTCCACCAACAACTCGTGTGAGAATATTGTGAATATCGGGATTCGAGAGAAAATTGGCAATCTGCTCTTGATTGAGTCCAAATTTCTCCAAGCTGTGAAATAGATTTGCCCGATCGCCAGAAAGTTTACCTCCTTGGATATCGATGCGATTACCCTCTTGAGTTACAACTGTCCCTGTCCCATCATTAGCTGGAACAATCGATTGTCCAAGTACGGGTTTGGCAGCAATGCTCCCGAACCAGAAGCATAGGGTAAGCACGATCGGCAATGCAGCATTCTGACTTCTAAACACCAGTGGCTTTTGCTGACAAAGACGCTGTAAGTAGCTTGCTTCCCCAAAGGGGTATAAGTGCGCAATTACCGACGCTCGATGACTCGCTACCGCTTCGCTAACACCAACGTACTGCCTTACCAACGGACTATTTCCTTTTGAGTTTTGATTTTTTCTGTTCACTGCCAATTCCCCAAGCTTAAAGTTGATAATTCACTTGGAAATAAAAGCCATCATCTATGAGCATTATTGCTATATGCGATCGCCATAATTCTAGTGGTGCGCTACACAAACTTTTCCTCGTAGCCAGCAGAGGGGAAAGAACACTTGCGAACTATCTTCTTTTTGTCCAAAGTCCAAACAGTAGATATCTTTAAAATAGTATCATTCTAATATATAAGAACATTAGAGAATCTTTTTACACATAAACATGAGCGACATACTGAATTATCTTGAAGACAATCCTAAAAAACAAAGTTTTTGATTAGTTGGGAGTATGAACAATTACAACAATTAATTTTAAATACCCAATGATTGTATCATGAAAAACAAGCTTTCTTATACCAATTAAAAATGAATCTGCATATAATGGGGAGAAGCAAACTAGGTAAGTTAACAGAACCATGAGCCGCCCATTTAAAATTGCGATCGCCGAGAGCGAAGAGGAACTGAAAAAACGCCTACAAACAGTGTCTTC